>JAVBTJ010000005.1:0-4452 GCA_031556215.1 Oxalobacter sp. | reverse complement strand
TGTCCGGCACGAGCAGATGGATGATGACGCCTGTCAGGGCAGAAATGACATGCCCCCCAACCAGGTTGCGTGGCTGGGAAAAATCCGACATGGGGGCGCCGTAGATCAGGACGGCAGATGCGCCGAATGAGCCGACCAGGAACAAATTGGCATTTTCCTGGATGCCGACATAGCGGTTGATTTGCCATACGGCAAAAATACCCAGAAAAGCTCCCAGCCACGACCAGAATATCTCGCTTAGCGGCCTGCCGGGGTGTACGCGGCGGCTGCCGCGCATTTTCCTGAAGTAGCGTTTCATGGCATGGACTGGAGTTTTTCGCGGACGGCAACGAGCGTTTCCCGGTGGTCTTCTTCCACCTGGGGCCAGTCCAGTTTCAGCTTGTTTAAGGTTTGCAGAATAATCTGGGATACGATGAGGCGGGCGTTTTCTTTGTCATCCGCCGGAATGATATGCCAGGGCGCGTCTTTGGTGGAGGTTTCCGCAAAGCAGTTTTCATAGGCTTTCATGTAATTGCTCCAGTATTGCCTTTCCTGCAGGTCGCTCATGCTGAATTTCCAGTTTTTCTCCGGGGTGTCGATCCGCTTGATCAGGCGTTTTTTCTGCTCATCTGCGGAGAGGTGGAGAAAAAATTTGAGAATACGGGTACCGTTGCGGTGCAGGTGGGCTTCCATGTCGCGAATGGAGCGGTAGCGGCCTTCCCACAGGCGGCTGCCCTTGTCCCAGGGTGCGGGCAGGTTCTGGCTTTTCAGTATTTCCGGGTGAACACGGGTGACCAGGACATCTTCATAGTAAGAGCGGTTGAAAATACCGATCTGGCCTCTTTCCGGAAGTTGCCTGATGATGCGCCAGAGAAAATCATGCCGGTTTTCTTCATTGCTGGGCTGCTTGAAGCTGACAACCTTGCAACCCTGCGGGTTGACGCCGGACATGACATGCCGGATCATGCCGTCCTTTCCGGCGGCGTCCATTGCCTGAAAGAGGATGAGAACGGCATGTTGTTCCGATGCATACAGGAGGCTTTGCTGGTGGCTCAGTTCTTCGGTCTGTTTTGCCAGGATGGACTGGTAGTTTCGCTTGGTTTCATAAAACGGAGAGATAAGCGTCGGGTATTTTTTGAGGTCGGTTTTCCCTTTTTTCTGCGCCGTGAAATCCTTGATATTGATTTTCAATTTTCTCTCCTTGAGTTGATGCTACATGGAACCGCTGACAGCAGGGCCAGTCATCACGATTGGCGTTCCCCCTCCCTCCCGGGTAATTTGCCGTTCTCCGCCCGCTGTCCGCCTTGAAAATGCGGTAATGGAAATCCATGCCAGCCCCATGCTTTGTGGCGAATTTGATCTTTATTCTTCCCCGTTCCTGCCGTAAACATCCGGCATGCCGGGAGGGCGTGTCTTGAAGCGCCGGTGCGTCCATAAATATTCCGCCGGGTGTTCCCGTATACGTTGCTCGATGAATTCATTGACGCGGCGGGTGGCGGCAATCATGTCGTCGCCGGGAAAATCCTCAAGCGGCGGGCAGAATTCAACCCGCCAGCCCTTGTAATCCGGGCGGAAAGAGGCAATGGCGGGGATGACTTTCGCGCCGGTGGCAGCGGCAATACGCGCGGGCGCAACCAGCGTGGCAGCGATTTGCCCGAAAAACGGGACAAATTCCGCATCCTGCATGCCGAAGTCCAGATCCGGCAGCATGTAAAAAGGAATATGCTGCCTTAATGCCCGGATGATCGGCTTGACGCCCTGCCGACGGGTAAACAGCAGGACATCCTTGTTAAAGCGCATTCGCCCGTGCCGCAACAGTTTGTCAAAGGTCTTGTTTCGCTGCGGGGTATAAATCGAGCTGCCAACGGTGTTGAAGGTGACGACTATGCCCGGCACTTCAAGGCAGACAAAATGCGGGCAGAGAAAGACAACGGGGCTTGCCTTGACGGTTTCCATGGGAAAGGCGGGAACCAGTTCAATAAGGCTTTCGATTCTTTCGCGGGAAGACCACCACAAGATGCCACGTTCAACAACACTGCGGCCATAGCACTGGAAGTGTTCTTTTGCCAGTTTGATACGCGCGGCATCATCCATGTCCGGGAAGCAGAGGCGCAGGTTGGTCAGGGTGATTTCCCGGCGGCTTCGCAGGAGATAGTAGGTTGCCATCCCGAGTGCCTTTCCTATCCTGCCCAGGACAGGAAGGGGCAGCCAGTGGATGAGCCAGAGGAAAAAGACGACCAGTCTCATATGGCCTTTCCGGTCTGGCGCAACGAAGCCGCCTTTGCGAGGATGAATATCTGGTTCGGGAAAAACAGGGGGGGCATGATGATCGGCAAGGTATCCAAATATAAGAAAAGTAATAGGGAAATACGGATTAAACGGTTTTGTGAGCGAATTGCTGCGTTCTCCGGTGCTCGCAACCTCGTCTATCCTCAAGATATGCCTCGGTTACTGCGCTTAAGTGCGCCTTGCACTTCATTTCGCAAAATCCTTTAATCAGCGTTTCCATAGATTCTAACAATTTTTACAGGAGGACTGTAATCAATCAACAGGAATGCGCTGTTCAGCCCTTTTTGGTTGCAAAAGAGAAACATTTTCGGGGGAAGATGCACAAAATGAAATTTCAGGCGTAAAATAAGCAGCAGGGTTTCCGCCGAGTTAATAGACAACTTGCGAGGCGGCATAAAAATTTCGCTAAAGCGTCGCAGACTTCTTCTTGGCTGCGACAGGTGAATTGACCAACAAAGGAGTCTTTCAATATGTCAAACGACTATCTTTTTACGTCTGAATCCGTTTCAGAAGGCCATCCGGATAAAGTGGCCGACCAGATATCAGACAGTATTTTAGATGCCATCATTTCCCAGGATCCGACTGCCCGCGTGGCAGCCGAAACACTCTGCAATACCGGCCTGGTTATTCTCGCCGGGGAAATCACGACAACGGCCAATGTGAACTACATTGATGTCGCCCGTGAAACGATCAAGCGCATCGGCTATGACAATAATGACTATGGCATTGACCATCGTGGTTGCGCTGTGCTGGTGGCATACGACAGGCAGTCGCCGGATATTGCCCAGGGCGTGGATGAAGGTAGCGGCATCGACCTCGATCAGGGCGCGGGCGACCAGGGCCTGATGTTTGGCTATGCCTGCGATGAAACACCGGGCTTCATGCCTGCCGCGATCCATTATGCCCATCGCCTTGTCGAGCGGCAGTCGCAGTTGAGAAAGGATGGCCGCCTGTCCTGGTTGCGTCCGGATGCCAAATCCCAGGTTACGCTGCGTTATGTGAATGGCAAGCCTGTCAGTGCCGAGACTATCGTGCTTTCTACTCAGCATGCGCCAGAAATGGAGCACAGGCAGATTGAAGAAGCGGTTATTGAAGAGATCATCAAAAAAGTCATGCCGGCGGAATGGCTGAAAGAGACGCGCTATCTGGTTAACCCGACCGGGCGTTTTGTGATTGGCGGCCCACAGGGTGATTGTGGCCTGACCGGCCGCAAGATTATTGTGGATACCTACGGCGGCAGTTGCCCGCACGGTGGCGGCGCTTTCTCCGGAAAAGACCCGACCAAAGTAGATCGTTCCGCTGCCTATGCTGCCCGTTATGTTGCCAAGAATATCGTGGCGGCAGGGCTGGCAAGCCAGTGCCAGATTCAGCTTAGCTATGCGATTGGTGTCGCCCGGCCGATCAATATCACGATATACACGAACGGCACTGGCGTTATCGCAGACGAAAAAATTGCCGCGCTGGTTCAGGATCATTTCGATTTGCGGCCAAAGGGTATCGTGCAAATGCTGGATCTGCTCAAGCCACGCTACAGTAAAACGGCGGCATACGGTCACTTTGGTCGTGATGAGCCCGAATTTACCTGGGAGAAGACAGACAAGGCCGCAGAATTGCGTGCGGCGGCAGGGCTGAAGTAATCGCCAGTGACTGACGAAAAAGGCTGGTTTCAGACCAGCCTTTTTTTATGGTGCTGGCTTGCTATTTCTGCCGGATCAGGTCGGAGATATTCCAGGGTGTGTCAACAGTCAGGTTGGCGTTCCACGAAACGGTATCCGTGCCGTAGCCCCAGTTGGCGGCAATGGTAACCGAACCGGCGGCATATCCTGACACGATATCGCGCTGGTCGTCACCGATAAACCAGCAGCTTTGGGGAGTGACGCCAGCCTGTCTGGCCGCTTCCAGTACCGGTTCGGGATGGGGCTTGAGATGCGGCGTCGTATCGCCGGAGATGATGCAGGCAGCCTCATCGTGCAGGCCGATTTCCTTGAGCAGCGGTATGGTCAGGCTGTGCCTTTTATTGGTCACCACCCCCCAAAGAATGTTTTTGGCGCGCAGCAGATCCAGCAGTTCCGGAATGCCGTTAAAGAGGGTGCTTTTGACGGCGATGGCGCCAGCATAGTAGGTAAGGAAGGCGTCAGCCAGTTCACGGTAATCCGCATGCGAGGGTTCAATGCCAAAGGCGGT
>JAVBTJ010000020.1:0-44730 GCA_031556215.1 Oxalobacter sp. | reverse complement strand
GAATTGTCAGAGCGCCTTTTTGCCTTGACCGGCAGCAACCTGGGCCATTGTTTCTATGCGTCAGATGGCGCGTCAGCCGTGGAAATCGCCCTGAAAATGAGCTTTCATGCCTGGCGAAACCAGGGCTTGCCAGAAAAGCAGGAATTTGTCTGCCTTCAGGGCAGTTACCACGGTGAAACCCTGGGTGCGCTGTCCGTTACCGATGTCGCGCTTTTCCGTGACGCGTATGCCCCGCTTTTACGCAATGTCCATATTGTTCCTTCTCCGGACGCAAGAAAGGCGGCCAACAGCGAAACAGCAGAAGATATGGCGGTTTCAGCGGCCAATGCACTGGAAAAGCTCCTTGAAGAACGGGCTGGCCGCATTGCCGCCCTGATTGTTGAACCGCTGGTGCAGTGCGCGACCGGATTTGCGATGTATGACCCGCTTTACCTGAAAAAAGCCCGCGAATTATGCGACCGCTTCCAGGTACACCTGATTGCGGACGAAATTGCAGTTGGCTGCGGCAGGACGGGCACTTTTTTTGCCTGCGAGCATGCTGGTATCTGGCCGGATTTCCTGACCCTGTCCAAAGGTATCAGCGGCGGCTATCTCCCGCTTTCGCTGACCATGACGACAGATGCCATCTACCGGCTTTTTTACAGTGAGGAATATACACGGGGCTTTTTGCACTCCCATTCCTATACCGGTAACCCGCTGGCCTGCCGCGCTGCGCTTGCCACACTCGATATTTTCCGGGACGACGCCGTACTGCAGAAAAACCGGGAACGCGCGCAAACCCTGACAAAAGCCCTGGCTCCCCTTTCTGCCCATCCGGCTATCCGCCATTTCCGGCATCGCGGCATGATCTGGGCATTTGATGTCGCCCTCCCCGACCAGGAATCGCTTTCCGCATTTTCCCGGAATTTCTTTACTGCCGCGCTCGAAAATGCCTTGCTGCTACGCCCCATCGGCAATACGGTCTACCTGATGCCGCCTTACATCCTGGATGAGGAAGAAATAGCACTGCTGGCATCCCGAACGCTGGTCACGCTCGAAAAGGTTTTGCCGTCATGAAACCGTTTTCCTGTTTTGTAACCGGAACAGATACCGGCGTCGGCAAAACATTCGCAACCTGCGCCATGATTTGCCGCCTGGCAAGGCAGGGGATAGCGGTTGCCGGGATGAAACCGGTTGCCGCTGGCGGCTGGGAACAAAACGGGGAATGGCATAACGAAGATACGGATGCCATCATCAGCGCATCAGCCATCCCCCTTCCCTCTTCCCTCGTTACGCCATACCTGCTGAAAACCGCCACCTCCCCCAATATTGCCGCCCGCCTGGAAAATACGGTTATCCGGTGGCCGCACATCAGCGACTGTTATGACCGGATTCGCCAACAGGCTGACGCCGTTATCGTTGAGGGTGTCGGCGGATTCAAGGTTCCGCTGGCGGACAACTACCATACCGCCGATCTTGCTGTACAATTCGGTCTTCCCGTTGTACTGGTTGTCGGTTTGCGGCTGGGGTGCCTCAACCACGCGCTTCTGACATCAGAAGCCATCCTGTCTCGGGGGCTGCCTCTGGCTGGCTGGGTTGCCAATCACATTGATCCGGCGATGCCCTACGATGCCGAAAATATCGCATCACTGGAGCAGACCATTTTAGCCCCCCGGCTGGCAACCATTCCTTATATCCCCAATGCCTCTATAGTTGAGGCAACAAAATATTTTGACTTTTCAAAACTGCAGAGTCAGTAGTTTCAAATTTGTGATTAAGGCTATCAACACATGTCGCAACCTGTTATTTTTCACAAAAAAACCGATCCCGCATCTCTTCCTCCAGCTACGACCTGGCCTGTCGAAGATGTGCTCGCCCTCTTTGAACTGCCGTTTAACGAACTGCTCTTTCGCGCGCAGGAAGTCCACCGCGAGAACTTCCCGGAAAAAGACATCGAACTGGCAACCCTGATTTCGCTCAAGACCGGCGGCTGTTCCGAAGACTGCGGCTATTGTTCCCAATCCGTTCACAATGAGACCGGTTTGGAAGCCAGCAAAATGCTCTCCCTTGAAACGGTTCTGCAAGCGGCAAGTGAGGCCAAGGCTAATGGCGCAACCCGTTTCTGCATGGGCGCGTCCGGGCGATCCCCCAATGACCGGGACATGGAAAAATATGAGGGCATGGTGCGCGCGGTCAAGGCGCTTGGCCTGGAAACCTGCGCCACGCTGGGCATGCTTCAGGAAGAACAGGCAAAACGCCTGAAAGAAGCCGGGCTGGATTATTACAACCATAACCTGGACACCTCCCCAACCCATTACGGCAATATTATTTCCACCCACAACTACCAGGATCGCCTCGATACACTTGGCCGTGTCAGAAAAGCGGGACTCAAGGTCTGCTGCGGCGGCATTATCGGCATGGGCGAATCACGTCGCCAGCGTGCCGAACTGATTTCCCAGCTTGCCAACCTGAATCCCTATCCTGAATCAGTTCCCATCAACCATCTTGTCCCGATTGAAGGCACCCCCCTTCATGGCGTAGACCCGCTTGACCCGCTGGAATTTGTCCGTACCATTGCTGTGGCCCGGATCGTCATGCCGCAGGCCCGTGTACGCATGTCGGCAGGTCGGCGCGAACTGGGCGATGCCGTTCAGTCCATGTGCTTTCTGGCGGGCGCCAATTCGATCTTCTACGGCGACAAGCTGCTGACGACGGAAAATTCCGAAGCCGAGGACGATCGTGTCCTGCTTGATAAACTGGGATTGAAAACAAAACAGGTCAGCGAAGTCAAGGCCCGCATGCCTGGCCTGCCAGATCATGACCACGGTCATGCCCACTGACAGGGGCTGAAAAACAAAAACGGCTGCTACTGGCAGCCGTTTCAAACTTTTCCCCGCCTGTGCCGCTATGCCGGCATCTTGAACCTGAGGTTCAAGGTGGTCACGGTAAGCCGATTTCGGGTTCATCGAACAAGCGACGCGCACGCCCATCGAACAAGTTCCGCAACCGATGCTGATGAATGGTTCAAAGATTTAATGACAATCGCAAACACCGCAGGGAATCTTCAGTCTACCTGATTCTTTCCGTGTGTCAACTGGTTTTTTTTGAAAGATAGCGATATATCAGAAGAGGTCTTCCTGCGGCGCAAGCGCCTTGTCCAGCACCTCGTGCATCATCGCAATTTTCTGCTTGACTTCAGAAAGCGTGAAATCCGACAAAGGCCCTTTGGGCGCCTTGACGGAAAGCAGTTCGGCTGCAATTGAAATGGACGCCATCATGGCAATCCGGTCATTTCCACGCACTTTGCCCGCATCACGGATCGCGCACATCTTGTCGTCCAGGTAGGCAACCGCCTCGCGCAACTGGCGTTCCTCGCCTGACTGACATGCCAGCCGGTACGACTGCCCCAAAATCGTGACATCAACGTGAATCATTCAGCGCCCCTCTCTTCCTGCAACGCGGCCACCGGAAAAGAGGCTATCAGCCCAGCAATCCGCTCTCTTGCCTGCTTCAAACGCTCATGCATGACACCCTGTTCGCTTGTCAGTTCAGCATTCCGGACGCGCAATTCCCCGTTTTCCCGGCGCAAAGCCGCCGTCAGTTCGGCCAACTGGTTTATTTTTTCAGCAAGCGTTTCAAAATCGGAAGTCATGTTTGGCTGTACTATTAAAATTCATTAGCGGAAAAGGACACCTGTGCAACACTATTGCACAGATAAGCTGTGTTGTGTACCATCCTGTGACGCGAAATGAATAAACTGATTTAGCTTGATGATTTTACATCTTTTTCGCAATTTTTGCTCAAGCTCGCTAAATTATTAACCGATAAGGGCCAATTCCGTACCGAATGCCCGATTTTTCCATGACAGCTCTTCAATCAGAACCCGCTCCCGTCTTTGTCATCACCATTGATGGCCCCACCGCCTCCGGCAAGGGAACCGTTGCCCAGATTGTGGCTGACCGGCTGGGTTTTCATTATCTGGACTCCGGCGCACTGTACCGCCTTGTCGCCCTTTCCGTTTTACGCTCAGGAACCGCTGTCGAAGATGAAGCCGCTGTTGCCGCGCTGGCCAAAACCCTGCCATGCCGTTTTGAAGGCGGCCGGATTTTCCTGGCGAACGAGGATGTCACTGACCCGATCCGCACGGAAGAGGCGGGTATCATGGCGTCCCGTGTCGGTGCATTGCCCGCTGTCAGAAAGGCGCTCCTGTCGTTGCAGATCAGCTTCAAACGCGCGCCCGGCCTTGTTACGGACGGACGGGACATGGGGACAGTCATCTTTCCCGATGCCACGCTAAAGGTCTTTTTGACCGCCAGTGTGGATGTCCGAGCGGAAAGACGTTATAAGCAGTTGATAGAAAAAGGGTTTCCTGCTAAACTTTCCGATCTTCGTCAGGATCTCCATGAAAGGGATCAGCGCGATATCCAGAGAAGCACCGCTCCTTTGGCCCCTGCTGCTGACGCCCTCCCCCTTGATACAACGAATCTGGGCATTGAGGAAACGGTCAACCGGATCCTTGCGTGGTACGAGACGAAGAGAAATTAACCATTTTGTTCACCTGTGTCCTGACAGGCACAGGTTTTATTAACCTTACCCGGTTGATTCTTTCCATATTGAGGAAAAGGCCGGTTTATTTTTTAACTTTAACTTATGTCAACTGTATCAACCCAAGCTCCAGGAATGGAAAGTTTTGCAGCCCTTTTTGAAGAATCCCTTGCGCGTCACGACATGCGCTCCGGCGAGGTCATCTCGGCGGAAGTCATGCGTTTTGACCACAACTTCGTTGTTGTCAACGCAGGCCTGAAATCCGAATCGTTCATTCCCATTGAGGAATTCAAGAACGACATCGGCGAACTCGAAGTCAAGGTGGGCGACTATGTTTCCGTCGCAATCGAATCACTTGAAAACGGTTATGGCGACACCATCCTGTCTCGCGACAAGGCCAAGCGCCTGGCCTCGTGGCTGGCTCTTGAAAAAGCCATGGAATCCGGCGAAATCGTATCCGGCACCGTCAACGGCAAGGTCAAAGGCGGCCTGACTGTCCTGACCAACGGCATCCGTGCCTTCCTCCCTGGCTCACTGGTTGATACCCGTCCGGTGAAAGACACTTCCCCGTACGAAGGCAAAACCCTCGAATTCAAGGTTATCAAGCTTGACCGCAAGCGTAACAACGTTGTTCTTTCCCGCCGTGCGGTGGTTGAGGCTTCCATGGGCGAAGAACGCCAGAAACTGATGGAAACCCTGAAAGAAGGCACAGTTGTCAATGGCGTGGTCAAAAATATCACCGATTACGGTGCATTTATCGACCTGGGCGGCATCGATGGCCTCCTGCATATCACCGATCTGGCATGGCGCCGTGTCCGCCACCCGTCCGAGATGCTGACGGGTGGCCAGGAAATCACCGCCAAGGTTCTGAAATACGATCAGGAGAAAAACCGCGTTTCCCTCGGTGTGAAACAACTGGGTGATGATCCCTGGTCGGGCCTTTCCCGCCGTTACCCGCAAGGCACCCGCCTCTTCGGTAAAGTCACCAACCTCACTGACTACGGTGCTTTCGTCGAAGTCGAGCAGGGCATTGAAGGCCTGGTACACGTTTCCGAAATGGACTGGACCAACAAGAACGTCGCACCAAACAAGGTTGTCAAACTGGGCGACGAAGTGGAAGTCATGGTGCTGGAAATCGACGAAGAGCGTCGCCGTATCAGCCTGGGCATGAAACAGACCAAAGCCAATCCGTGGGAAGACTTTGCTCTCACCCACAAAAAAGGGGACAAAGTCAGTGGCGCAATCAAGTCCATTACCGACTTTGGCGTCTTCATCGGCTTGCCAGGCAACATCGACGGCCTGGTTCACCTTTCCGACCTGTCCTGGACCGAAGCGGGCGAAACCGCTGTTCACCAGTACAAGAAAGGTGATGAACTCGAAACGGTTGTTCTCGCAATCGATGTGGATCGTGAGCGCGTTTCCCTCGGCGTCAAGCAGTTGGAAGGCGACCCGGTCAACAATTTCATTGCCATGAATGACAAGGGTTCCGTTGTGACCGGCACGGTCAAATCAGTTGAGGCAAAAGGCGCTGTCGTTCAACTGACCGATGATGTCGAAGGCTATCTGCGCGCATCCGAGATTTCCCGCGACCGCGTTGAAGATGCCACTTCACACCTGAAAGCAGGCGAAACGGTTGAAGTCATGATTATCAATGTTGATCGTAAATCCCGTGCTATCCAGTTGTCCATCAAGGCAAAAGACCAGCAGGAAACCCAGGAAGCCATGCAGAAGATGCAGAGCGATTCCAGCGCGGCTTCCGGCATGACCAGCCTTGGCGCACTGCTGAAAGCCAAGTTCGACAACAAGGAATAATCTGACCGGAAATGCAATATGACCAAGTCTGAGCTGATTTCATCCCTGGCCAACAGCTTTCCTCAGCTGTTGGTCAAGGATGCCGAACTCACCGTTAAAACAATACTCGACGCCCTGACAACTGCCCTGGCAGAAGGCCAGCGTATTGAAATTCGCGGCTTTGGCAGTTTTGGCGTCAATGTCCGTCCGCCCAGGGTCGGACGCAACCCCCGCTCTGGCGAAAAAGTGATGGTGCAGGAAAAACGGGTACCACACTTCAAAGCCGGAAAAGAGTTGCGCGAGCGGGTCGATGTTATTGCACCCAACCCCAAAAAAGCTGGCTAACGAGTCTGCAAACGAAAAAAGGGCATCCTCTGGATGCCCTTTTTAGTACAATCTTATCTGGGCTTTGATTGCAAGGAACTTCTGACTAATCAGAGATTCCGAAACATGGAAAATTAAATCATGAAGCTGGTATCCAGAATCGTTGCCATTATCCTGTTTATCCTTTTTTTTGGCCTCGCCGTCAAAAACACGCAGGAAACCGCCCTGTATTTCTTCTTTGGATATGAAATACGCGGACCGTTTGTCCTGATGCTGCTGGGCTTTTTTGCAGCGGGCAGCGTCCTGAGCATTCTGGGGATGACGCCCATGGTCTTCCGCAACCGCCGGGAACTGTCCCGCAAGAAAAAACAGATCGAGGCCCTCGAAAAAGAACGTGCCTCACAAAAGCAGGAAGCGGCGAAAGCCCCTTCGGCGGATACCATTAACAACAATCCGAATGCGGCGTAAACTGTATTTTTTTACCTTTCATATAGGACAGCATGGAATTTGAAATCTGGTGGCTCATCTGTATCCCTATCTTTTTCGGACTGGGATGGGTAGCTGCACGCGTTGACATCAAGCAATTGCTGTCCGAATCGCGCAGTTTGCCCCGCGGCTATTTCAAGGGACTGAATTTCCTGCTGAACGAACAGCCGGACAAGGCTATCGATGCTTTTATTGAAATCGTCAAGCTTGATCCGGAAACCGCTGACCTGCACTTTGCACTGGGCAATCTTTTCCGTCGCCGGGGCGAAACGGAAAGAGCCATCCGCATGCACCAGAACCTGCTTTTGCGCCCGGATCTTCCCCAAGAGCAGCAGATACAGGCTCGCTATGAACTGGGACAGGATTTCCTGAAAGCGGGTCTGCTGGATCGCGCAGAAGAAGTTTTCAAAAACCTGACGGAAACGCAATACAACACGACGGCCCGCCGCGCCCTTCTGGAAATTTTCCAGCGCGAAAAAGAATGGGAACACGCCATCCAGGCCGCCGAAGCCCTGCAAAACTCCGGTTCGGGAGGACGGCAAAAAGAAATTGCCCAGTTTTATTGTGAAATGGCCCAGGATCAGCTTGTCAGCACCCATCCGGAAAAAGCCATGCCGCTTCTGGAACGCGCCCTCAAGGTTGACCGCCTGAATGTCCGGGCAACCATCCTGACGGGCGATGCCCTGATGGCACAGGGTAAAACAGAAGAAGCCATTGCAACCTGGCGACGGATTGAAAAACAGAGCATGCCCCACATCGTACTGGTTGCGCCAAGACTGATGGATGCCTACAGGAAGACCGGACGCGCAAAAGAAGGCCTCTCGCTTCTGAAGTCCTATCTCGCTGAAGCCTCTTCCATTGACTTGCTTGAAGTGGTCTTTCAGGCGCTGTTGAAAGATGAAAATATCGAGGCCGCCAACAACCTGGTGCTGGATGAACTGAAACGCACGCCGACCCTGCTTGGCCTGGACAAGCTGCTGGAGGCGCGCATCATGATTGCCTCGCCTGAAGCACGCCAGGATCTCTCCCTGGTGAAAAACCTGGTGCATGGCTATGCAGCCAAACTCGCCCGGTACCAGTGCAGCCACTGCGGATTCCAGGCAAGGCAGTTTTACTGGCAATGTCCGGGATGCCACCTCTGGGAAACCTACCCGCCAAGAAGAACCGAAGAACTTAACGTATCCGTCTGATCCCGATATGAACCCCGATCTCAGCAAAGTCCGAATCCTTGTCGCAGGCGATATCATGCTGGACCGCTACTGGTTTGGCGATGTCAACCGCATCTCTCCCGAAGCGCCCGTTCCCGTTGTCCGGGTTGAAAGAGAAGAAGAACGCCTGGGCGGCGCTGCCAACGTGGCAAGAAATACCGCCGCGCTGGGCGTACAGTCCAGCCTGCTTGGCATCACCGGCAATGACGAAGCCGCCGGCATTATCAAAAGGCTGTTGGAAGAAACCGGCATTTCTCCCCACCTGCACCGGGATGCGACGGTTTCCACCATCGTCAAGCTTCGTGTCATTGGCCGCCAGCAACAGCTTCTCCGGGTGGATTTTGAAAAAGCCCCCACATCCGACGTCATCAATAACAAGATCGCACAATACCGCACGCTTTTGCCGGAGCACGACATTGTCGTCCTGTCGGACTACGCAAAAGGCGCAATGGCGCATATTGCCGACATGATAAGCGAAGCCAGAAAAGCCGGAAAAACCGTACTGGTTGATCCCAAGGGGGAAGATTTTACCCGTTACGCCGGTGCCACCGTACTCACCCCCAACAAGGGGGAACTTCGCCAGATCGTCGGTTCATGGGCAAGCGAAGAACAACTCACGGAAAAAGCCCAGCGACTGCGCCAGGAACTCAAACTGGATTACCTGCTGTTAACCCGCTCGGAAGAGGGGATGTCGCTGTACGGCGAAAACCGGATAACGCATATCCCGGCTATTGCACGTGAGGTCTATGACGTTTCTGGCGCCGGTGATACGGTGATTGCCACAATGGCCGCCATGATGGGCGCTGGTGAGAATATCGTTGACGCCGTCAGGGTTGCCAACCGTGCCGCAGGTATTGTGGTCGGCAAACTGGGAACGGCAACGGTAACGTATCAAGAGCTTTTTGAGTAAGAAGGCACTTCCCCGACTCGTCAGGCCACCCTCTCCAGTTTGGCAATACTCAGGTCAAGCAATTTCATTCCCGCGCGCCCGAAATTGATATTGGCGCGGACGTGGGCACCGCTGCCCTCAATGCTGACGATAACACCCTCGCCGAATTTCTGGTGAATGACGGTTTCGCCGATGCGCCATGACGTGCCCCGTGCATTTTTTTCCATTGCCAGCGGCTCCAGCGCTGGCCGCGAAGAAACACCCGCTGTGCCGGATGCCGTATTGCCGAACCAGTATGCCTGTTTTTGAGGGGTAATCCATTTCAGCACGCCTTCCGGCAACTCGTCCAGAAAGCGGGACTGGATGTTATAGCGGGTCTGCCCGTGCAGCATGCGGGTTTGCGCATAGCTCACATAAAGGCGCTTTCTTGCGCGGGTAATGGCCACATACATCAGGCGACGCTCTTCTTCCAGCCCCTCTTTCTCCTGTGCGCTGTTTTCATGCGGGAAAAGCCCTTCTTCCATTCCGGTAATGAAAACGGCATCAAATTCCAGCCCTTTGGCGGAATGCACGGTCATCAGTTGCAGCGCATCCTGCCCGTCCTGTGCCTGGTTTTCTCCTGCCTCAAGCGAGGCATGGGTCAGGAAAGCCGCCAGGGGCGTCATCTCCATCGCCGACGCCATATCCAGGACTTCTGCGCCAGATTCAGTCGCGATACTCAGCGTTTCCTGAAACACCTGTGAGGCAAAGAGCGCTGGCATATCCTGCGCAATCCCTTCCTCGCTCAAAAACAACACCGCCGCGTTGACCATCTGTTCCAGGTTTTCAATCCGGTCTGCGCCTTCTTTTTCCTTCTGGTAATGGGGTATCAACCCACTGCGCTCTATCACGGTCTGCACCATTTGCGGCAAAGGCATCTGCTGGGTTTCAAACCGCGCGCCTTCGACCAGCCGGACAAAGGCAGCGAGGGAGGTACCCGCTTTCCCGGACAGGTAAGGAATGGCGGCATAAAGCGAAACATCATGCTGGCGCGCCATTTCCTGCAACTGTTCAATCGAGCGCGCGCCAATGCCCCTCGTCGGGAAATTCACGACCCGCAAAAAAGCGGAGTCATTGTGCGGATTGTCCATCAACTGAAGATAGGCTATCGCATGCTTGATTTCCGCCCGCTCGAAAAAACGCAGCCCACCATAAACGCGATAGGGAATGCCTGCGCCGAAAAGGGCGTGTTCAATCACGCGGGACTGGGCATTGGAACGGTAAAGGATAGCCATTTCACTTCGCAACCACCCTTCCGCGACGAGGCTCTTGGCTTCTTCCACCAGGTATTGCGCCTCGCTGAGATCGGATGTCGCCTCAAAAACCCGCACCGGCTCGCCGTGACCGGCATCGGTATGCAGGTTTTTCCCCAGGCGCCTGCTGTTGTTGGCAATCAGGGCATTGGCCGCCTCAAGGATATTGCCGTGTGACCGGTAATTCTGTTCCAGACGAATCAGGTTCTGCACCTGGAAATCCTGCTGGAAAGCCGACATATTGCCGACATTGGCGCCACGAAAGGCGTAAATGCTCTGGTCATCGTCCCCCACGGCAAAAACAGCCGCTTTACCGCCCGCCATCAACCTGAGCCACTTGTACTGCAAGTCATTCGTGTCCTGGAACTCATCCACCAGGATATGCCTGAAACGTGTCTGGTAATGTTCCCGCAACAACTGGTTGCGAAAAAGCAGCTCATAGCTGCGGAGCAGCAATTCGGCAAAATCCACGACCCCTTCACGCTGGCACTGAGTCTCATACAGCCCGTAAAGCGCCGCCATGCGCTGTTCATAATCGTCGTAGGCCTCGATGTCAGCTGAACGCAATCCCTGCTCTTTGGCATGGTTGATGAACTGAACCAGCGCACGGGGCGGATATTTGTCGTCATCGACCTGATTGGCCTTCAGAAGCCGCCGGACAGCGGAAAGCTGATCCTGGGAATCCAGTATCTGGAATGACTGCGGCAGGGCAGCGTCACGGTAATGCGCCCTGAGCAAGCGGTTGCAAAGTCCGTGAAAGGTGCCGATCCACATGCCTCTTGTATTGACCGGAATCATCGTGGACAGGCGGGCCGTCATTTCCCGCGCCGCCTTGTTGGTAAAGGTCACGGCCAAAATGCCCTGCGTGGAAACCTGCCCGGTTTGCAAAAGCCAGGCAATGCGCGTTGTCAGAACCCGTGTTTTTCCGGAACCGGCTCCGGCAAGAATCAGTGCGGATTGCGCCGGAAGCGTGACCGCAGCCAGTTGCTCCGGGTTGAGATTTTCAAGAAGTTTCTGCATCCTGCCATTATCCCGCAAATAGCATGGAAACGCTGTCCTGTTTTTTCTGCCAGGACAAATCTGCGCCAATTGACAGTATCATAGCCTCTCTTTTACTTTTTTTCTGACGTATGTTTTCATCCGCCGCCCTTTCAGGCATCACATGGTCAACACTGCCCTGGCTTAACATTCTGGGTATCGCCTGGGGTATTCACATCGTCATCCTGAGCGGCTGGATCATCCTGCAAAAACGCTCGCCCATCTCCTCGCTGAGCTGGATCATCTCCCTGGCTTTTATCCCTTACCTGGGCTTTGTTATTTACCATTTCATCGGACCACAAAAACTGAAACGGCAGCATTATCGCCGTCTCCTGGTCAAAACGTCACTACAGGAACACAGCCACCTGCTGCATCTGCAGGAACAGGCCATGCTGGTGGGGGGGACGCCTTCCGCCTCCCTGATGCAATTATCCCGCCTGGTTCGGAATGCATCGGACTTCCCTGTGACGACGGCCACATCCATGCAGCTTCTTGTCGATGGGGAAGCGACCTACAACGCCATTTTTGAGGCCGTCAGAAACGCCTCCCACCACATCCACCTGGAATACTATATTTATGAACCGGATACCACCGGTACCGCACTTCGTGACCTCCTGATCGAAAAAGCCCGGGCAGGCGTCAAAGTCCGCCTGCTGGTTGACGGTATCGGTTCCTCGCGCCTGAACAAAAAATTCATTGCCCCGCTTCTGGCAGCAGGCGCTGAAATCGCCTTTTTCCACCATTTCCGCTTTTCACAATTGGTCAGGCCGCTTTTGAATCTGCGTACACACCGGAAAATCGTGATTTGTGACGGCAGCACGGGTTTTACCGGGGGACTGAATATCACTGATGAGGAAGACGAGCGCATACAGGCCAATGCCTACCACGACACCCACATCAAACTGACAGGCAACGCGGTACATTCCCTGCAACTGGTTTTTCTGGAAGACTGGCTGTATGCCACCGGCCTGCCTGCGTTTTTTGAAACCCATTCCTATTTTCCCCTCCAGCCTTTGGGCGATCATTCGCTGCAGATCCTGGCATCCGGCCCGGATAACGAGTGGGAAGTCATTCACCGCCTCAACCTGGGCGCCATCCACTCTGCCCGGGAACGGGTGTGGCTGACAACGCCCTATTTTGTGCCGACTGAACCCGCGCTTTTTGCCCTGACCTCTGCCGCGCTTCGCGGCATTGATGTCCGCCTCCTGGTTCCGCGTATCAGCGACTCCCGGATGGTGACAGCGGCCGCGCGTTCCTATTTCGATGAACTGATGCATGCCGGTGTCAAAATATGGGAATACACCGACAGGATGCTGCACTCCAAAACCATCGTGATTGACGGAAACTTCAGCATGATTGGCACCGCCAATTTTGATGCCCGCAGTTTCCGCCTGAACTTTGAAGTCTGCGCCGCCATTTACAGCCCGGCCATGAACCAGGAAATGGCCCGCCAGTTTGAAACAGACCTGCTCGCATCCGTTGCCGTACCCCGGAACCGGAAACTCCGCTTTTCCGCCCGGTTATTTGAAGCCTCGGCACGGCTTTTGTCCCCTTTACTCTGAAGAAAACGCTATCAGCATTTCCAATAAAAAAACCCGGCGCCATGAAAGGCACCGGGTTTTCTCGCACTCGCACTGACTTTATTTCATCATATCGGCAAAAGCCCTTGCCGCCGCTTCCGGGTCATCCACCATGTAAACACTGCTGATAACGGAAACCATGTCCACCCCCTGGGTCACAAGGGGAACGGCATTTTCAAGCGTGATCCCGCCAATGGCGCAGCTTGGCATATCCGGCAATTCTTTTTTGGCGTCCCCGATGATGCCAACAGGCGTTGTCACCTCGTATTTCTTGATGCGGGAAGGATAAAACCCGCCGAAAGCCACATAACTGGCACCCTCTTTCGTTGCCTTGCGGACAAGATCCATGTCGCCGTAACAGGATGCGCCGACAATTTTGTCCGGGCCGACCTGGGCGCGAACAGCGGCAACGGATTCGTCTGTTCCCCCCACATGAATGCCGTCTGCATCCAGTTCCAGGCATAAATCCACGTAGTCATTGATAATGAACGGCACGCCATAGCGCCGGCACAACGCCTGCAACGCAAAAGCCTGCTCCCGTCGCTGTTTTTCCCCGGCGGTCTTGTGGCGGTACTGCACCAGCGCCGCGCCGCCTTTTAAGGCTTTTTCGGTAATTTCCAGCAGCTTGTCCGTTTCATCCCAGTCGGGCGTCACGATGTAAAGTCCCTTTAGTGCTTTCATGCTTTCCTCTTTTTCCTCAAATATCTTCCAGGCCGACATGCCGGTTGGGTATGCGCTGTCCTTCTGCAATGGCATAGGATTCTCCCAGCATCTTCTGGCAGATTTTCTGGCCTTTTTCCAGTACGTCACCCATCTCCATGCCCTGTGCCAGCAACCCGGAAAAGACAGATGCCAGGGTGCAGCCGCTGCCATGAAACGTGCCGGGCAGCCTCTCCCATGCCCAGCTTTTTGCCGTACCTTTCGTAAACCAGTGATTCACAACCTGCCGTGCATCATCACTATGCCCCCCCTTGATCAGCACATGCGCTGCGCCCATTGCCAGCAGGTTTTGCGCCTGCGCCTCAATGGAGGATGCATCCGGGCTTAAACGGGCGGCTTCCGGCAGGTTGGGCGTCACCAGTGTTGCCAGCGGGATGAGCGGCGCCAGCACATGCTCGGCCCGGCCTTCTGTGAGAAGGTCGCCATTGCCGCTGCCTAAAACGGTATCCAGCACAACGGCCAGTTCCGGCTGTTTTTTCCGCAGTTGGGTAATGAGCAATGCCAGCGCATCCGCATTGGCCCGATTACCGATGGCACCAATCTTGATCACGGCAATAGGCATTTTTTCAAGCAGCACATCAACCTGGTGACGCCATATGGCCGCATCGACCGGATTAACGGCAAAAACCCGGTCGTTGTCCTGTACCGTCAGGGCAGTTGCAACCGGCAAGGGATGCGAACCGATAGCCCCGATTGCCTCGATATCGGCCTGGATACCGGCACCGCCGCTGCAATCCAGCCCGGCAAACACCATGACGCACGGACGAACCGGCGGCACAAGCTTTTCAAGCGGCGCGTCCATCACACAACCCGGCCAGCCATCGGGGACGAAGGGGAAGCCGCGAAACGCTTGGGAATCCGTCCCGCCAGGTAGGCGTCACGTCCGGCCTCAATCGCCAGTTTCATGGCCCGCGCCATGCGGATCGGATCCTGTGCACCGGCAATGGCCGTATTCATTAGCACGCCGTCACAACCCAGTTCCATCGCAATGGCAGCATCCGACGCCGTACCAACACCGGCATCGACAATAATCGGCACATTGGCCTGTTCGATAATCAAAGACAGGTTCCAGGGATTCAGAATACCCATGCCGGAACCGATCAGCGACGCCAGCGGCATGACGGCGCAGCAGCCGATATCTTCCAGCATTTTCGCCTGGATCGGGTCATCGCTGCAGTACACCATGACATCAAAACCATCCTTGACCAGGATTTCCGCCGCTTTCAGCGTTTCGGGCATATTCGGGAAAAGGGATTTCTCATCCCCCAGCACTTCCAGCTTGACGAGTTTGTGACCGTTGAGCAGTTCACGCGCCAGTTGCAGGGTGTAAACCGCATCTTCTGCGTTATAGCAGCCGGCCGTATTCGGCAGAATGGTGTATTTCGTCGGGGGTACCACATCCAGCAGACTCGGCTCGTTCGGGTTCTGGCCGATATTGACCCGGCGAATCGCTACTGTAATGATTTCCGAGCCGCTTGCCTCGGTTGCGGCCCGTGTTTGCTCCAGGTCACGATATTTTCCGCTGCCGACAAGAAGACGGGAGCGATAATCTTTTCCCGCAATTGTCAGAATATGATCCTTGTTCATGATTTCCTCTTTTACCTGTCTGTGGCTGAGGCAAAGGCCACAGCCGTTTACCAGCCTGTCAGCCTCCGCCAATGGCCCTCACAATGTCAACGCGGTCGTTCGTCTCCAATGTACGCCCGGCCCAGTTCTGCCGGGAAATAACCTGGCGGTTGACTGCAACTGCCAGCGCCTGGCCGGTCAGTTGCAGCGTGTCGATCAGGTCCTGCAGGGTATGCCCTTTTGCCATGCTTCTGGCTTCCCCGTTCAGTTCTATCTGTATCGTCATAACCTATTGCTTGTGATAAATTTCCGAACCCGATTTGACGAATTCAACCGATCTTTCCTGCATGCCTTCCTTGAGCGCCTCCACATCGGAAAGCCCTTTGTTTGCGGCATAATCGCGCACTTCCTGCGTAATCTTCATTGAACAGAATTTCGGGCCGCACATGGAGCAGAAATGCGCCACCTTGGCGGAATCCTTCGGCAGGGTTTCGTCATGGAAAGCCTTGGCACGATCCGGATCCAGCCCGATACTGAACTGGTCTTCCCAACGGAATTCAAAACGCGCCTTGGACATGGCATTGTCACGGATCTGCGCGCCCGGATGGCCTTTGGCCAGATCAGCCGCATGGGCAGCCAACTTGTACACAATGATGCCTTCCTTGACGTCATCCTTGTTCGGCAGCCCCAGGTGCTCTTTGGGCGTGACGTAGCAAAGCATGGAAGTACCGTACCAACCGATCATCGCTGCGCCCATTGCCGACGTAATATGGTCGTATCCGGGCGCAATATCGGTGACCAATGGCCCCAGGGTATAAAACGGCGCCTCGTGGCACTGCTCAAGCTGGATATCCATGTTTTCCTTGATCAGATGCATCGGCACATGGCCCGGCCCTTCGATCAGAACCTGGACATTGTGCTTCCAGGCAATCGTGGTCAGTTCGCCCAGCACTTTGAGCTCACCCAGCTGGGCGGCATCGTTCGCATCATAGATCGATCCCGGACGCAGGCCGTCGCCAAGCGAAATCGCTACGTCGTAATCGGCCAGGATCTCACAGATTTCCTCAAAATTCGTATACAGGAAACTTTCTTCGTGATGCGCGAGGCACCATTTCGCCATGATGGAACCGCCACGGGAAACCACCCCCGTTAAGCGCTCTGCAGTCAGCGGCACATGGCGCAAAAGCAGGCCCGCATGGATCGTGAAATAGTCCACGCCCTGTTCTGCCTGCTCAATCAGCGTGTCGCGGAAAATTTCCCAGGTCAGGTCTTCGGCCACGCCATTGACCTTTTCCAGCGCCTGGTAGATCGGCACGGTGCCAATCGGCACAGGCGAATTGCGGACAATCCATTCGCGTGTTTCGTGGATATGCTTGCCGGTTGAAAGATCCATGACATTGTCGCCGCCCCAGCGGATGGCCCAGGTCATTTTTGCGACTTCTTCGGCAATGCCGGAAGAAATGGCGGAATTGCCGATATTGGCATTGATCTTGACCATGAAATTGCGGCCGATAATCATCGGCTCCACTTCCGGATGGTTGATATTGGCGGGAATAATGGCACGGCCACGCGCGATCTCATCACGGACAAATTCCGGCGTAATTTCCTCCGGGATGCTCGCGCCAAAGGCCTGCCCCGGATGCTGGCGCGTCATCAGCGCGGCCATTTTCTCTCCCTTTGGCCCGGCGGCCTTCAGGCTTTCAACATACTCCTTGCGGCGCATGTTTTCCCGGATCGCGACATACTCCATCTCCGGCGTGACGATACCCTGCCGGGCGTAATACATCTGGGTAATCTGCTGGCCCTTTTTGGCGCGGCGCGGCTTACGGGTCAGGTTGAAACGCAACTCATCCAGCGAAGGATCGCTTAAGCGCTCGCGGCCATATGCCGATGTGGGGCCATCCAGTTCGTCCGTGTCGTTGCGCTCGACAATCCATGCGGAGCGGATCGCTTCAAGGCCGGAACGGATATCGATTCTGGCATCCGGGTCGGTATAAGGGCCGGATGTGTCATAGACATAAATCGGCGGGTTTTTTTCCTCGCCAAACATCACGGGCGTATCGGAAAGGGTGATTTCACGCATGGGTACCCGGATATCAGGGCGTGACCCTTCTACGTATATCTTGCGGGAATTCGGGAAAGGCTGTACTGCTGCTTCATCAACTGTTGCGGTAGCCGACAAAAACTTTGGATTGGCATTCATGAAAAATCCTTTGTCAATTCAAAGCCGGCAAAGGAATCTTAATTGAATGTTGCGGTTTTGTGGCCACAATGTCTTTCAAGCTTCCCTACGCTGGCATTATCCAGATCAGGTTCGGAGGGTGTCTCTCGCCCGGTTTTTTAACCGGAACCCCTAGCTATGACATTTTTACAATGTACTTTTTCATTATACTCCCCAATGCGGCAATACACGCAAGAATCTCCCGTATAATCATGTTTTTTTAGAAAAAGAGTATTTTGCATCATGGAATTAGCCAAATCGTTTGAACCGGCAGACATTGAAAAGCACTGGCGGAAGACCTGGGAAGCGTGCGGCTGTTTTCGCGCCACCCGGGACGAAGGCAAGCCTGCCTTCGCCATCCAGTTGCCGCCCCCCAATGTGACAGGCACCCTCCACATGGGACACGCTTTTAACCAGACCATCATGGATGGCCTGACACGCTATCACCGCATGCGCGGCTTTAATACGGCGTGGATACCGGGCACCGACCATGCCGGTATCGCCACCCAGATCGTGGTGGAGCGCCAGCTTGATATGCAGAAGATTTCCCGCCACGACCTGGGGCGTGAAAAATTCGTTGAAAAGGTCTGGGAGTGGAAGGAAAAATCCGGCTCAACCATCACCGGCCAGATGCGTCACCTGGGCGCCTCGACAGACTGGGAGCGGGAATACTTCACGATGGACGAACCCCGTTCCCAAATCGTGACTGAAGTTTTTGTGCGCCTGTATGAAGAGGGCCTGATTTACCGCGGCAAGCGTCTGGTGAACTGGGATCCGGTTTTAGGCACTGCCCTTTCCGACCTGGAAGTCGTCTCCGAAGAAGAAGACGGCTTCATGTGGCATATCCGCTATCCGCTGGCGGATGGTTCAGGCTACCTGACTGTTGCCACGACCCGTCCGGAAACGATGCTAGGAGATACTGCTGTTGCCGTTGACCCGACGGATGAGCGCTACCTGCATCTCGTTGGCAAGGAACTGATCCTGCCCCTGACTGGCCGAAAAATCCCCGTCATTGCCGATGAATATGTCGACAAGGAATTCGGTACCGGCTGCGTGAAAATCACCCCGGCGCACGACTTTAACGACTACGCTGTCGGGCAGCGCCACGCGCTGGAAATGATCAACGTCCTGACCCTGGAAGCAAAAATCAATGAAAATGCGCCTGCTGCCTACCAGGGCATGGATCGCTTTGCCGCCAGAAAACAGATTGTGGCTGACCTGGATGCACAGGGTTTGCTGGATTTGGTCAAACCGCACAAGCTGATGGTGCCGCGCGGTGACCGAACCAATGTCATTCTGGAACCGATGCTGACAGACCAGTGGTTTGTCGCCATGAGCAAGCCGCACGAAGACAATGCGTATTTTCCCGGAAAATCCATTGCTGACGTGGCACTGGAAAAAGTGGCAAACGGCGAAGTCCGCTTCGTTCCGGAAAACTGGACAACGACTTATAACCAGTGGCTGAACAATATCCAGGACTGGTGCATTTCCCGGCAACTGTGGTGGGGACACCAGATTCCGGCCTGGTACGATGAGGAAGGCAATCTCTACGTTGCCCGCTCGGAAGAAGACGCCAAAGCCCAGGCGGGCGGCAAAAATATCCGCCGTGACGAGGATGTGCTGGATACCTGGTTTTCCTCGGCGCTGGTGCCTTTCTCCACGCTGGGGTGGCCAAACGAGGGCTCATCCGACTACCGGATGTTTTTGCCGTCCTCGGTTCTGGTCACCGGCTTTGACATTATTTTCTTCTGGGTTGCCCGCATGGTCATGATGACAACCCATTTTACCGGCAAGGTGCCTTTCCATACGGTGTATATCCACGGCCTGGTGCGGGATGCCAGCGGGGAAAAAATGTCCAAGTCCAAAGGCAACACGCTTGACCCGATTGACCTGATCGAAGGCATTGACCTGGATTCGCTTGTCAAACAGCGCACCACCGGGCTGATGAATCCCAAACAGGCGGACGCCATTGCCAAAGCCACCCGCAAGAATTACGCAAAAGGGATTCCGGCCTACGGCACGGACGCCCTGCGCTTCACGATGGCCAGCTACGCTTCCCTGGGCCGCAACATCAACTTTGACCTGAACCGCTGCGAAGGCTACCGCAATTTCTGCAACAAGTTCTGGAACGCGACCCGCTTTGTGCTGATGAACACCGAAGGGCAGGACAACGGGTTGGACGCCAACGCCGAACTGCAGTTTTCACCGGCGGATCGCTGGATCATCTCCCAGTTCCAGAGGACAGCGGCAGAGGTGGAACGCGGCTTTGCCGAATACCGCTTCGATAATATCGCCTCAGCCATCTACCGCTTTGTCTGGGATGAGTATTGCGACTGGTATGTGGAAATCGCGAAGGTGCTGATTGCCGAAGGCAATGCAGCCCAGCAGCGCGCCACCCGGCAAACCCTCCTGGGCGTGCTGGAAGCGACCCTGCGCCTGGCTCACCCCGTCATTCCCTTCATTACGGAAGAACTCTGGCAGAAAGTCGCGCCGTTGGCTGGCGTGACCCTGAAAGCCGAAGTCGATACCATCATGCTCCGGGATTACCCGCTGCCGCAGATGGATAAAATTGACGAGGAAGCGGAAAACTGGATGACGCAGTGCAAGGCACTGGTAGATGCTTCGCGTAACCTGCGCGGCGAAATGCAGCTTTCCCCGGCAAAAAAAGTACCGGCCTTCATCGAACCAGCCTCCTTTTCGGAAAAGGCGCTTCTGGAATCCTTCATCCCGCACATGCAGGCCCTGTGCCGCCTCTCCGACATTGAGGTGGTCAGTACGCTGCCGGATTCCCCGGCTCCGGTATCCGTTGTCGGGCAATGCAAGCTAATGCTGAAGGTGGAAATTGACGTGGCGGCTGAACGCGAGCGCCTTGAGAAGGAAATGGCGCGCCTTCAGGGAGAAATTGAAAAAATCCATGCCAAGCTGGGCAATGAAAGTTTCGTGAGCCGCGCGCCGGAAAAAGTGGTTGCCCAGGAGCGTGAACGCCTGCAAAACTTTATGGCAACGCGTGAAAAGGTCGTGGAACAGTACGAAAAACTGAAAATAGCCTGACGTCTGCCTGCCTGTCAGGAAAAACGGCAACCCGTTTGGCGCGGGTTGCCGTTTTGTTGTCCCCTGTCTGCGAAGAAAAAACTACAGGTGCTTGCCGGCAAAATCCCGCGCAAACTGCCAGGCTGTACGGCCAGAGCGGGAACCCCGGTGAAGCGCCCATTGCAGCGCCTCGGCCCGTGCTTCTTCGATCTGCGCTGCCGAGCAACCGAAGGAACCCAGCCAGTGCGCGACAATGGTCAAATACTCGTCCTGGCTGAAAGGATAAAAGGACAGCCACAACCCGAAGCGGTCGGAAAAGGAGATTTTTTCCTCGACGGTTTCTCCCGGATGGATGTCGCCATCGCGCCCCTGGGCATAGCCGGCATTGTCGGACATGCGCTCGGGCAGCAGGTGCCGCCGGTTTGACGTGGCATAAATCAGCATGTTGTCCGGTTGTGCTGCCACGCTGCCGTCCAGTGCGGACTTCAGCATCTTGTAGCTGCTGTCGCCTTCATCAAAGGAAAGGTCATCGCAATAGAGGATAAAGTGTTCCGGGCGGGAAGCGACCAGTTCGCCAATATCGGCCAGGTCAACCAGGTCGTTCCTGTCCACCTCGATCAGGCGCAGGCCATTACCCGCAAACTGGTTTAAGCAGGCACGGATAAGCGAGGATTTCCCGGTTCCCCGCGCACCTGTCAGGAGGACGTTATTGGCGGGTTTTCCTTCAATAAACTGGCGTGTATTCTGCTCAAGCAGCCCTTTTTGCCGCTCGACAAAGTACAGATCCGGCAGGGAGATGCGGGTGGAATGGGAAAGCGGGGAAAGGGTTCCGCGCCCGTTTCTGCGACGCCAGCGGTAGGCCACCGACGGCGTGTTCCAGTCGATGGCATCAACCGCCGGGGGAAAAAGGTTTTCCAGGCGCGAAAGCAGGGTTTCCGCCCGCGCAAGGAATTGTTCAAGCGGTGTCATTATGAACGGTAGTCAGCATTGATCGAAACATAATCATGCGAAAAATCGCATGTCCAGACGGTTGCCGTCGCGTCACCGCGCGCCAGGTTGATCCGGATGGTGATTTCACTTTGCTTCATCACGCGCTGGCCATCTTCTTCCTTGTAGTCCGGATTGCGCCCGCCATTTTTCGCGACCCAGACATCGTCCAGGTACAAGTTCAGGTGGCTGACATCCAGTTCTTCCACATCAGCATAGCCGACTGCGGCAAGAATGCGGCCCAAATTGGGGTCGGAAGCATAAAAAGCGGTTTTGACCAGGGGAGAATGGGCAACGGAATAGGCAATGGCACGGCATTCGGCAATACTGGCGCCATCCTCAACCGTAATCGTCATGAACTTGGTTGCGCCCTCTCCATCGCGCACCACTTTCTGCGCGAGTTCCTGCGCCAGGCTGGTAACGGCTTCCTGCAACACGGCATAACCGGCAGACTGGGCATTTTTGATGCCGATATCCACCGCACCGGAAGCAATCAGGACAAGCGAATCATTCGTTGAGGTATCGCCATCGACGGTAATGCAGTTGAAAGACGCATCCGTTGCCGTTTTCAGCATGACATCCAGGAGTTCCTGCGGCACTTTGGCGTCAGTCGCCATGAATCCCAGCATAGTGGCCATGTTGGGCTTGATCATGCCCGCGCCTTTGCTCATGCCGGTAACCGTAACGGTTTTTCCGTTGATCTGGAGGGTACGGGAAGCCCCCTTCGGAACGGTATCGGTCGTCATGATCGCTTCCGCCGCATCCAGCCAGTTATTCTCACCCAGGTTCTGGATAGCCAGCGGCATGCCCGCAATAATGCGGTCAACCGGCAAAGGCTCCAGGATAACGCCGGTTGAAAAAGGCATTACCTGCCCTGCCTCGCAACTCAAAAGGGCGGCCAGCATGGAGCAGGTGGACATGGCATCCTCATAGCCCTGCTCGCCGGTTCCCGCATTGGCATTGCCGGTATTGACCAGCAAGGCGCGAATGGGCAGATTCTCTTTTCGTGTTTTCTCAAGATGGGCCTGGCATATCTGCACTGGCGCAGCGCAAAAGCGGTTTTTTGTAAAAACACCGGATACGGTTGCTTCATGCCCGAGCGCAATCACCAGCAGATCCTTGCGATCCGGTTTTTTGATATTGGCTTTGGCAACACCCAGCCTGACCCCGGATACGGGCTTGAGATCGGCTGCGGCAGGAGGAAAAAGATTAACGGCCATATATTGATCTCCTGTCTGTAAAAAGACAAAAACGCTGATTAAAGGATTTTAATCAGCGTTTTTGCAATGAACGGTTATTTCAGTTGCCCGTGACAGTGCTTATATTTTTTACCGCTCTGGCAAGGACACATTTCATTTCTGCCAACCTTCGGCACAGCATTGACCATCGGCTGCTGTTTCTTTTCCATCTGGTCAGCCGCCGCTTCAAGCGCCTCTTCTTCGGCAGATTCTCCCTCGAACTTCTGGTGAACATAGTTGAGGTTGGAAACCGCTGGCTGCATCATCTGCTGTTCTGCCACCTCGACCTCGTCCCTTGACTGGATGCGCACCAGCATCAGCTTTTGCGTCACGTCATTCTTGATCAGTTCCAGCATCATGGAAAACAGATCGAATGCCTCGCGCTTGTATTCCTGCTTGGGGTTTTTCTGGGCATAGCCGCGAAGATGGATGCCCTGGCGCAGGTGATCCAGTGCGGCAAGGTGTTCCCGCCAGTGCATATCCATGCTTTGCAGGACGATGCTGCGCTCGTAACCGGAAAAAAGCTCCCTGCCGACCAGTTCCACCTTGGCGTTGTAAACGTCATCAACCACCTGCAAGAGATGCTCAAGCACATCTTCCGCCGACAGGTTCTTGTGTTTTTCAAGCATGTCGGCAAGCGGGATTTCCAGCCGCCATTCTGCAGCCAGTTCACGCTCGAGTCCCGGAATATCCCACTGCTCCTCAACAGACTCTTCCGGCACGTATTCCCGGAACAGGTCGATAAAGACACCGTGGCGCAATGAGGTCACCAGATCTGCCGTATCCTCCGCTTCCAGCAATTCGTTTCGCTGCTGGTAAATAACCTGGCGCTGGTCGTTGGCAACGTCGTCATATTCCAGCAATTGCTTGCGGATATCAAAGTTGCGGCCTTCCACTTTTCTCTGCGCCGACTCAATCGAACGGTTGACGATACCGGCTTCAATCGCTTCGCCATCGGGCAACTTGAGCTTGTCCATGATCGCCCGCATGCGCTCGCCTGCAAAAATCCGTAAAAGCGGGTCATCCATCGAGAGGTAGAAACGGGACGAGCCCGGATCACCCTGGCGACCGGAACGGCCACGCAACTGGTTATCGACACGCCGGGATTCATGGCGCTCCGTCCCCACGATATGCAGCCCCCCCGCGTCAACCACATGGTCATGCAGTGACTGCCATTCCCCTTTCAGCGTCTGAATCCTTTCCTGCTTCTCTTCTTCCGGCAGGGTTCCGTCCGCCTCAAGGAATTCGACCTGTTTTTCCACGTTACCGCCAAGCACAATGTCCGTACCACGGCCAGCCATGTTGGTGGCTATCGTAATCATCTTCGGACGCCCTGCCTGCGCAACGATTTCCGCCTCGCGCGCGTGCTGCTTCGCATTCAGTACGTTGTGCGGCAAACCGGCCTTCGTCAGTATCTTCGAGAGCAACTCGGAATTTTCGATGGAGGTCGTGCCGACCAGAACCGGCTGCCCGCGCTCGTAACAATCGCGGATATCCCGGAGCATGACATCGTATTTTTCCCTTTCCGTCCGGAAAACCTGGTCATGCCGATCCTGGCGCTGGTTGGGGCGATTATGCGGAATCACCACCGTTTCCAGCCCGTAAATCTCCTGGAACTCGTAGGCTTCGGTATCTGCCGTACCCGTCATGCCGGACAGCTTGTCATACATCCGGAAATAATTCTGGAAGGTGATGGAAGCCAGCGTCTGGTTTTCATTCTGGATCGACACGCCTTCCTTGGCTTCAACAGCCTGGTGCAGGCCGTCAGACCAGCGGCGGCCTGTCATCAGGCGGCCCGTAAATTCGTCGACAATGATGACCTCGCCATCCTGCACAACATAATGCTGGTCGCGGAAATACAGTACATTGGCACGAAGCGCCGCATACAGGTGGTGGATCAGCATGATGTTGGCGGCATCATACAGTGATGCGCCTTCGGCCAGCAGTCCCATCTGGGCCAGGATTTTTTCGGCCTTTTCAAAACCGGCCTCGGTCAGAAGAACCTGGTGTGCTTTTTCATCCTTGGTGTAGTCGCCATGTACCTCGATCTTGGTCTTGCCGTCCGGGGAATCTTCACCGATCTGCTCCGTCAGGAGGGACGGAAGCTGGTTCATCTTGTAATACAGATCCGTGCTGTTTTCGGCCTGGCCGGAAATGATGAGCGGGGTTCTCGCCTCGTCAATCAGGATGGAATCCACCTCGTCCACAATCGCAAAGCTCAGGCTGCGCTGAACCCGGTCTGTCACATCGTAGACCATGTTGTCGCGCAGGTAATCAAAGCCGTACTCGTTATTGGTGCCGTACGTGATGTCGGCGGCATAGGCGGCCTGCTTGTCCTCATGCTCCATATGGGAAAGATTGATGCCGGTAGTCAGGCCAAGCCAGGAATAAAGGCGTCCCATCCATTCCGCATCGCGCTCTGCCAGATAGTCGTTGACAGTCACCACATGCACGCCTTTTCCGGTCAGCGCATTCAGGTAGGCCGGAAGCGTCGCAACCAGGGTTTTGCCTTCGCCCGTTCCCATTTCCGCAATTCGTCCCTGGTGCAGTGCAATGCCGCCAATCATCTGGACGTCAAAGGGCCGCATTTTCAGCACCCTTTTACTGGCCTCCCGGCAAACGGCAAACGCTTCCGTCAACAGGTCGTCCAGCGTAGCGCCATTGGCCAGCCTTTCCTTGAATTCAGGGGTTTTTGCTTGCAGTTCGGCGTCGGATAATTTTTCCATCGCCGGTTCAAGCGCATTGATCTGCGCAACGATTTTACTGTATTGCTTTAACAGGCGCTGGTTGCGGCTGCCAAAAATACGGGTCAGTATGGACAACATGTTATGTTCTTGAAATGAAGGCCGCTTCACCAGCGACCATGTTCAAAGTTTTGATCCGGGATCAAAACCTGCCTTTGGAACCTCTGATTTAAAGAAGGCATTTTATCACGCTGAGCCGACAGCCTTCAGACTATCGCGCAACATCGCTTCCTTTTCGGCATAAAAACAACAGATGGGGCCTTCCGGCATGATTTCAAGCCGCAAAAAGAAAGGCGGAAAAAACGGGCCGATTCCGTTTATCCGTTATCATGGCAGGATATGCAAAAGTTTTTATCATCCCTCCTGAACACAACCGACACCACACGGGATAAAAAAGGCGTGTGCGCTCCGGCTGCGGCTTTTCTGGAAAGGCATGACAAAATATCGGAAATGCTGCCCAACGCCGCGCGCCTGATTTCCCTGCAAAAAGCATGTGAAGAAATGCTTCCAGTGCATTTCGCTGCCTGCGAGGTGCTGCAACTGGATAAAAAACAGCTGAATATCGGCGTTCCCAGCCAGGCGGTGGCAGCACGGCTCCGGCAAAAACTGCCGCTGCTTCAGGCCGGACTGGAAAATGCCGGGTGGCCTGTTGAAACGATCCGGGTCAAGGTCAAGCTGAAACAAAAGATCCGACAACCGGATTTTCCGCAAAAAAAACCGCTTCCATCGGAAGCGGTAGCGGAATTGGGAAAACTGCAATCCTGGCTGGCCGATTCCGGCACCCATCCGGCATTAATGGACGCCGTCAATACCATGATGAAGCGACACAGGAACCCCGCCGAATAATTCGCGCAGCCAGTCAGCCTATGCGGGAACCCATTCGCGGGCCGTCTGGGAAAACCAGGAATTGGGCGCGGCTTCCGGCGTTTCAAAACTGACAATCTCATAAGCGTCCGTCTGGAGCAGCAGTTCGCGCAGCAAATGGTTATTCAGCGCATGGCCAGACTTGTGGGCGGTATAGGAACCTAAAATAGGGTATCCCACAATATAAAGATCCCCGATGGCATCTAAAATCTTGTGGCGGACAAACTCGTCGTCGTAACGAAGGGCATGCGGGTTCAGGATACGGTACTCATCCATCACGATGGCGTTTTCCAGGGAACCGCCCCGCGCCAGCCCCATGCCGCGCAGCGTTTCCACATCGCGCACAAAACCGAAGGTCCTGGCCCGGGACACATCCCTGACATAAGAAACCTCAGCCATATCCACCACAGCACGCTGGTGCGTGGAATCAATCGCGGGATGGTTGAATTCAATAAAGAAATCCAGGCGGAAACCATTATAGGGCTCCAGTCGGGCCCACTTTTCTTCCTTGCCCTCGCCTTCCCGGACTTCAATCGGTTTTTTGACACGGATGTATTTCTTGGCAACTTCCTGCTCTTCAAGCCCCGCCTGCTGCAGGAGGAACACGAAAGAGGATGCCGAACCGTCCATGATGGGAATTTCCTCGGCATTGACGTCAATATGGAGGTTATCAATCCCCAGTCCGGCACAGGCCGACATAATATGCTCAATTGTTGAAACACGCACACCATCCTTGAGCAGTGTTGACGCCATGCGGGTATCCCCGATTGCATCGGCACTGACCGGAATCGAGACAGGCGGATTCAGATCCGAGCGATGAAAGACAATACCGGTATCGGGAGCCGCTGGCCGAAGCACCAGCTCAACCTTGTATCCTGAATGCAGGCCGATGCCGACTGTACGCGTCAAATATTTAATAGTGCGTTGTTTTAACATAATTGCCGATGAGCTGGATGCGTTTTTCGTTTCTTTTTTATGGGCTGCAATTTTACATGCTTGCTGACATGATTACACATTTTTTCAGCTTCTGCAGACCGCCCGGGCACAGGGTGCCGGAAAAACGCGCTCACGGTTTTCCGGCAATGCCGAGATAAACTGCCCTGCTCAATCTGCCTGCCGACGCAGGAAAGCCGGAATATCATAGGTTTCCATGCCGTTCTTTTCCAGCGCGCGAACCGTATCCGTCGCCGAATCGCGGCCATGACGCCATACCGCAGGCTTGTCCAGCGCATCAAACTGGGTGGTGGTCAGCGTCCCCATGCCCGGATCGACATTGTCCACCCGAACCAGCGCATCATTGGTGCCGGTACGCAGTTGCGGCGTCTGAACCAGGTGCATGGGCTTCTTGTTGCGGCCCAGCCCGGTTGCGACAACGGTGACACGGATGTCGTCTCCCATCTGGTCATCGTAGGCGATTCCCTGGACAATCGTGGCTTCAGGCGAGGCAAAGGCACGGACGGTCGCCATGACATCCTTGATTTCCTTGCCCTTGAGATTACGGCTGGCCGTCACGTTGACCAGGACACCGCGTGCGCCGGACAAATCAACCCCATCCAGCAGCGGCGATGCAACTGCCTGCTCGGCGGCAATCCTTGCGCGGTCAATGCCGGAAGCGGACGCCGTTCCCATCATGGCCTTGCCCTGCTCGCCCATGATGGTTTTCACGTCGTTGAAGTCCACATTGATATGGCCGCGGACATTGATGATCTCGGCGATGCCCGCTACCGCATTGTTCAGAACATCGTCGGCATGCTGCAGCCATTCCATCATGCTGGCTTCTTCATAGATTTCTTCCAGCTTTTCGTTCAGGATCACGATCAAGGAATCCACGTGCGATTCCAGCGCCTCCAGCCCCTCATCGGCCATATCCATGCAGCGCTGCCCTTCGTAGGAAAAGGGCTTGGAAACAACGGCAACGGTCAACGCACCCAGGGATTTTGCTACCTCGGCCACAATGGGAGAGGCACCGGTTCCTGTGCCGCCGCCCATACCGGCCGCAATAAAGACCATGTGGGCGCCACGCAACGCATCTTCGATACGCTCACGTGATTCTTCCGCCAGTTGCCGGCCAACTTCCGGTTTCATCCCGGCGCCCAGCCCGGTATCGCCGATCTGGATGATGTTGTGCGCGCTGGAATGCGACAGCGCCTGCGCATCCGTATTGGCCGCGATGAATTCAACACCGGCAACCCCCCTGTTTATCATGTGCTGAATCGCATTTCCTCCAGCTCCGCCAACACCGACCACCTTGATGACGGTGCCGAGCGCCGCATTATCAACCATATCAAATCTCATATTACACTCCCTGTCTGAATGTGGTTTTCAAATGAAAGCCTTCACGCGATGTGACAACTTCCATCTGAAAACCGCCCTGTCATAAAAAATACCAATCCAACTATTACTCGTTTAAAAATTTCCGACAAACCATTCCTTCATCCGCTGCCAGACCGCATTGGCAGAACCTTGTTGCTGCGTAACAACCGTTCCCCGCATATACTGTTTCTTTGCCTCATGCAGCAGGCCATGCGCCGTCGAATAACGGGGGCTGCGAACCATATCGGCAAGCTGCCCCTGGTATCCGGGCAACCCGACCCTGGCGGGCTTCAGGAAAACATCCTCCGCCAGTTCCGCAATACCCGGCATCAACGCGGTACCGCCAGTGAGCACAATGCCGGACGACAGCACTTCTTCATATTCCGACTCCCGGACAACCTGCAATGCCAAGGCAAAAAGCTCCTCGACTCGCGGCTCAATCACCGCCGCCAGCATCTGCCGCGACAAGGAGCGCGGCCCCCTGTCCCCCAATCCGGGCACTTCAATCGTTTCGGCCGGATCAACCAGAACCTGCTTGGCAATACCATAACGGCGCTTGATTTCCTCTGCTTCCAGCGTTGGCGTCCGCAGCGCCATTGCAATATCATTGGTAATCTGGTCGCCGGCAATCGGAATTACGGCGGTATGTCGTATGGCTCCCTCGGTGAAAATGGCAATATCCGTCGTGCCGCCGCCAATATCAATCAGTACGACCCCCAGTTCCCTTTCATCTTCCGTCAGAACTGCATCGGCGGAGGCCATCGGCTGTAGCATGAGATCGGACACTTCCAGCCCGCACCGCCGCACGCACTTCACGATATTCTGGACGGCGGAAACGGCGCCCGTCACAATATGCACCTTTACTTCAAGGCGAATGCCGCTCATGCCTATCGGCTCGCGCACGTCTTCCTGGCTGTCCACGATGAATTCCTGGGAAACCGTGTGCAAAAACTGCTGGTCGTTCGGGATATTGACCGCCCGCGCCGTCTCGATGACCCGGCTGACATCCGCCGCCGTGACTTCCTTGTCCTTGATGGCAACCATCCCGCGTGAATTGAAACTACGGATATGGCTTCCCGCAATACCGGTATAGACGTTGCGGATCTTGCAGTCCGCCATGAGTTCGGCCTCTTCCAGTGCGCGCTGGATCGACTCCACTGTCGCCTCGATATTGACGACAACGCCTTTTTTCAGGCCCCTTGACTCATGCTGTCCAAGACCGATGATTTCATGCCGCCCATCGGGCAAGACTTCCGCAACAAGGGCAACCACTTTGGAAGTGCCGATATCCAGACCAACGATCAGGTTTTTCAGGTCTTTAGTCATAGTTTTACGCTTATTCCCTTTACTGTCCGCTCACATCCGGCACCAGCCCATCGGCCCTCAGTGCCAGTCCGTTCGGATAACGCAAATCAATCTCTTTCATCCTGTTACTCAATTGTGCTGTCAGCCTGGGATAAACCGCCAGCAAACGTCCCATCTGCTCCCGCATGTTACGGTTTCCCTGCTCCCGCCCGAACCGTACCGTTACCCCATTATTCAGTACCGTTCGCCAGGCATAGCGATCCGACAGCTCCAGAAAAAACGGCTCCAGCCGGATAGCGGCAAATTCCTTTTTCAGCGCATCATACTGTGCCGCCACTTCTTTTTCACTCCCGTCAGGGCCATAAAACTTCAGTAAATTCACTTCCTCTTCCGCCTCGGCCAGGTTGGCGGTAAAAACATCCCCCTTCACCGAAAGCAACCGCCCGTCCTCACCCCAGGTACCCAGCGCCTGGTGCTCCTCAATGGCAACAACCAGCCCGTTTGGCCACTTGCGCCGCACGGTTGCCTCCCGAACCCAGGGCACCGCCTTGAAAGCGTCCCGGGCCGCATCCAGGTCTACCGTAAAGAAATTGCCTTTGATGCGCGGCAAGGCAACCCCCCTTACGGTCAAGGCATTCACATGCCTCAAGGTTTTTCCTTCCGCTTCCTGCACCTGTATCACTTTCAGCGAAAAGAACGGCTTCTGGGCAAACCATAAGAAACATCCTGTCAGCACGGCGACAACAAACCCTGTCAGAAACACATTTGCGATCCCGTTTAACCACCTGACGTCATGCCACATAACAATGCCTCACCCCGGTTTCAGTCTTTCGGTTTTCCCCTGTCCAGCGTTGCCGACTCCAGGATCATCATGCACAGTTCTTCGTAATCAAAACCTGCCGCACGGGCCGACCTGGGCACAAGCGACTGGTCTGTCATGCCGGGAGAGGTATTCATCTCCAGCAAAAACGGTTTCTGATCCGATTGCCGCAGCATGATGTCGGCCCGGCCCCAGCCACGGCACCCCAGCATCCGGTATGCCTCCAGCGTATAAGCCTGTATCTGCTTTTCCCGTTTTTCATCCAGACCGCAAGGGCAAAGGTATTGCGTTTTGCCACTGAAATACTTGTTCTGGTAGTCGTAATTGGCGTCCGGCGCAATAATCCGAACCAGGGGCAAAGCCCGTGGCTCCCCGTCAACATCCATCACCGGGCAGGTCAGTTCCATCCCCTCAATAAATTCTTCCGCCAGGACAGACCTGCCATACTGCGCGGCAACCGCATAAGCCTCTGGCAACTGGTCTGCCGTTTTGACCCGCGTAATCCCCAGCGTTGATCCTTCGTGGGCCGGCTTGACGATAAGCGGCAATCCCAGCTCAGCCACCACGGCTTTCCAGTCTGAATCCGCCGACAATTCCACATACCGGGGTGTCGGCAGATTTTTCGACAGCCAGATGCGCTTTGTCATCACCTTGTCCATCGCCAGCGCGGACGCCATGACGCCTGAACCGGTATAAGGGACGCCAAGCTGCTCCAGTACGCCCTGCATGGTACCGTCTTCACCAAAAGGGCCGTGCAGGGCAATAAAAACCCGGTCAAATTTTTCTGCCGCCAGTTCGGCCAGCGTCCGCTCGCCAGGATCAAACGCATGCACGTCCACGCCCTTGCTGCGCAAGGCGTTAAGCACGCCATTGCCCGATCGCAGGGAAATCTCGCGCTCACCTGAGCGACCTCCCATCAGTACACCGACTTTGCCAAGCTGACTGGCCCTGTTTTTATTGCTCATGATTGATTACCTGCCAATATTTCCATCAGTTTTGCCGGAACCCGGCTGATCGCTCCCGCGCCCATCACCACGACGATGTCCCCATCCCGAACCACATTCAGGATGGAAGCCGGCATCTCGTCCATACTCTCTACAAAAACCGGATCCACCTTTCCGGCAACACGGATGGCGCGGGAAAGAGAGCGGCCATCGGCAGCCACAATCGGCTGTTCGCCTGCAGGATGTACCTCGGCAAGCAGCAGCACATCGGTTGCAGACAGGGATTTGACAAAATCCTCGAAAAGATCGCGCGTCCGCGTATACCGGTGCGGCTGGAAGGCCAGAACCAGGCGGCGATCCGGGTAAGCGCCACGGGCAGCGGCAATCGTTGCGGCCACCTCTGCCGGGTGGTGCCCGTAATCGTCGATCAGGTCGGCTTTGCCCCCGGCCCTGTCTTCCGTCTTTGGCAACGTAATGGCACCCAGTCGGGTAAAACGCCGGTTGACGCCCGTAAACTCTTCCAGCGCTTTCCGTGTCGCGCTGTCGGCAATCCCCAGTTCACGCGCAATCGCAATCGCGGCGCAGGCATTCTGCACATTGTGCATGCCCGGCTGGTTCAGCCTGACCTGCATATCCGGGTATCCCTGCTGCAAAACCGTAAAGATCATCATTGAGCCCTGCGCCTGGGCGTCAATGGCCCGGACATCCGCGTTTTCATGAAAACCGTAGGTCGTCACGGGCTTTGAGATAAACGGCTTGATCTCGCGCACATTGTTGTCGTCAATGCAGAGCATGACCCGGCCATAAAACGGCAGGCGTTGCGTAAACTCGATAAACGCCTGCTTGAGCCGGGTAAAGTCATGCCCGTAGGTATCCATGTGATCGGCATCGATATTCGTAATCACCTCAATCACCGGATACAGGTTCAAAAACGAGGCATCAGACTCATCTGCTTCCGCCACGATAAAGTCGCCGGTTCCCAGCGCAGCATTCGCATCCACACTGTTCAGACGTCCGCCGATCACAAAGGTCGGGTCAAAACCGCCCTCCGCCAGCACGCTGGCAACCAGGCTGGTTGTCGTCGTTTTTCCATGCGTCCCGGCAATGGCAATCCCGCGTTTTAGGCGCATCAGTTCAGCCAGCATGACGGCGCGCGGCACTATCGGGATACATTTCCTGCGCGCCGCCAGCACTTCCGGGTTGTCCTGGGTCACGGCTGACGAAATGACGATCGCATCCGCATTTTCAATATTTTCAGGGTCATGCCCCCGCTGGATACGCGCCCCCAGGCGCTCCAGGCGCGATGTTGCCGCATTGCTGGCCAGGTCTGAACCGGAAATGCTGTAACCCAGGTTAAGCAGCACCTCGGCAATGCCGCTCATACCACTGCCGCCAATCCCGACAAAATGAATATTTTTAACTTTGTGTTTCATCTTCGCTCAATCAATTTTTTCCATTTACCACCCCCTCCAGTTCCTCCGCGATATGCTCGCTGGCCGCTCTTTTTCCCAGCGCATAGGCCGCTTCCGCCATCGCCAGGCACCGCTCCCGCGTCATTTCGCGTATCAGTGACGCCAGGTGCTCCGGCGTCAGCTCGCTTTGCGGCAGATGAACCGCTGCCCGGTGCGCCGCCATATAGGTGGCATTGTCACGCTGGTGCGATGTGCTCGATGCAATAAACGGCACCAGTATGCTGGCCAGCCCGGCGGCAGTCAGTTCCGAAACGGTAATGGCGCCCGCCCGGCAGATCACCAGGTCTGTACCGGCATACCGTGATGCCATGTCATCGATAAATTCAACCACTTCCGCATCCACCTGCGTGGCTATGTATGCCTGCCGGACACTGGCGGAATGTTCCTTGCCGGTCTGGTGTATCACGTTGGGACGCATCTCCGGCGGCAAGGAAGCTACGGCATAGGGCACACTTTCATTTAAAGGCCGGGCGCCCAGGCTGCCGCCAATCACCAGCACATTTAACTGCCCGCTCCTTTTCCCATAGCGCTCTGCCGGAGCAGGCAGGGCGGCAATCTCATGCCGGATCGGATTGCCCGTCAACACCCCTTTTTCCGTCATCACTGCCGGGTCGGCGGGAAAACCGAAAAGAATCCGCTTTGCCACCGGCAAAAGCGCCTTGTTGGAAAGCAGCAACCCGGCATCCGCATTCACCAGCACAAGCGGCACCCCCATTGTCTTGCAGGCAAAACCGCCGGGAACCGTCACATACCCCCCCATGCCGACGACCAGGTCTGGCTTGCGGCGACGCATAATGTTAAGGCACGCCGCCATGCTGACCATCAGCTTGAGGCCCCCGGTTACCATGTGCATGAGCCCCTTGCCGCGCATACCGGCAAAATCGACACTGTCGAGTTCGATCCCCTGGGCAGGCACCAGCGTGGTCTCCATGCCATGCCGCGTTCCCAGCCAGGTGACATGCCAGCCTTTTTCCCGCATGGTGCGGGCAATGGCAAGGCCGGGGAAAATATGCCCGCCGGTACCCGCTGCCATAATCATGAGACGTTTTGGCTTATTCATGGGCGCGCCCTCCCCGCATAATCAGGCGGTTTTCGTAGTCCACCCGGAGCAGGATAGCCAGGGCAATACAGTTAATCAGTATGCCGGAGCCGCCATAACTCATCAGCGGCAGCGTCAGCCCCTTTGTCGGCAGGAGCCCCAGATTGACGCCCATATTGATAAAGGCCTGGATGCCAATCCAGATGGCAATGCCCTGCGCGACCAGTCCGGCAAAAATCCGATCCATCGCAATCGCCTGTCTGCCGATATCAAATGCCCGCTTGATCAGCCAGTAAAAGAGCAGGACAATCACAATCACACCGGCAAAGCCGAACTCTTCCCCGACAACCGCCATCAGGAAATCAGTATGCGCTTCCGGCAGGTAATGCAGTTTTTCCACGCTGCCGCCCAACCCCACGCCAAACAGCTCACCACGCCCGAAGGCAATCAGCGAATGCGAAAGCTGGTAAGCCTTGCCCAGCGCATTGGCTCCCTCCCAGGGATCCAGATAGGCAAAAATCCGTTCCCGCCGCCAGGGCGACAGCATAATAACCGCAGAAAATATCCCGACCAGGGTCGTAATAATCCCGAAGAACCAGACGGCGTTGAAACCGCCCAGGAACAGGATGCCCATTGCAATGGAGACAATCACCACCAGCGCCCCCAGATCCGGCTCAAGCAGCAGCAACAGCCCAATAAGCCCCAGTGCGCCGGCCATCGGCAAAAAGCCCTTGCTCAGCTTTTTCATGACATTTTGCTTACGCACGGTATAGTCTGCCGCATACAGGACAATAAACAGCTTCATCAATTCCGACGGCTGCAGGTTGAATACCTTGAACGGCAGCCACCGACGGGCGCCATTAACCCCTTTGCCAATTCCCGGAATCAGCACGAGCACCAGAAGGAACAGGGTCAGCACAAACAGGTGCGGTGCATATTTCTGCCAGAACCCCATCGGCACACGCGAGACAACCAGCCCCACGACCAAGCCCATTACAATAAAAATGCATTGCCTGAACAGGAAATGCGTTGGCTGGTAATTGGCATATTTTGGCGAATCCGGCAGGGCAATCGAAGCGGAATAAACCATGACCAGCCCCAGCAGCATCAGGGCAAGCACCACGCCCAGCAGGTGCCGGTCAAAACGCATCATCTTCGAGCGCTGCTCAAAAGGCACCGGCTTCAGACTAAAGGTCGGGAACTCCGCAAAGAGCCTTTTCACCATATTCATGTCGCCACCTCGCCACGAGACAATGCAATCTCCCTGACTTCCGAGACAAACACTTCTGCGCGGTGCGCATAATTTTTGAACATATCCATGCTGGCACAGGCAGGAGACAAGAGCACCACATCCCCGTCTTTTGCCGCTTCTGCCGCCAGATTGACGGCCTTTTCCAGCGAATCGCACAACGTCAGCGCCGCCCCGCTTTGCGCCAGCGCCTTTTTAATCACGGCGGCATCCTTTCCGATCAGCAAAACGGTATGGACATATTTGGAAACCGGGAGCGCCAGCGGGCTGAAATCCTGCTCCTTGCCATCCCCTCCGGCAATCAGCAAAAGGCGTTTTTGCCCCTCGCCTTTTTCCGCGCCCAGCCCTTCAACCGCCGCAACGGTCGCGCCGACGTTTGTCCCTTTGCTATCGTCGATATAACAAACACCGGATATCTCCATGACCGCTTCAACCCGGTGCGGCTCGCCACGATATGCGTTCAGCGCGTGCAGCAGCGGCGCCACGGGAAGGCCGATTGCACGGCACATCGCCAGTGCCGCCAGCGCATTGCTGGTGTTGTGCCGCCCCCGGATATGCAGCGCAGCGGCCGGCATCAGATCCTGGAGATGCAGTTCAAGCGGAAGCGGGGCATTTTTTTTGCTCTCCGGCATACCCGCTTCACGCACCTTCATGACACACAGCCAGTCCATCCCCCGGTTGCTGTGGATACCAAAATCCCCTGCATTTACCGGCTCATCCAGCCCGAATGTCACCCTGTGTTTTTCCGGCGGCACCATTGCCATCACCCGGCTGTCGTCCCGGTTCAGCACAGGGATGGTGGACACGCCGAATATCCGTTTCTTGGCATCAGCATAAGCCTCTATCGTTTCGTGCCAGTCCAGGTGATCCTGCGTCACATTCAGCACCGTTGCCACATCCGCATTCAGGCTGTGCGTGCTCCACAACTGGAAGCTGGACAGCTCCAGCACCCAGACATCCGGCAGGGATGCGCTTTCCAGCGACTCACGCAGTACATCAAGCACTGCCGGGCTGATATTGCCCGCCACCTTCACGCTTTTGCCTGCCCTGGCACACATTTGCCCCGTCAGGCTCGTTACCGTTGTCTTGCCGTTGGTGCCGGTTATCGCAATCACCTTTGGCAGGTAAGCCTCTTGCCCGCGCAGGGAAGAAAGTGCCTGTGCAAAAAGTTCGATCTCGCTCCAAAGAGGAATATTCCCGGCACTGGCGGACGGCATAATGGCGGCCAGGTCCTGCCCCGGCATCAACCCCGGACTGACGGCGATCATGTCCATGCCGTCAACCAGGCTTCCTGAAAAAGGCCCTCCCTTGAATTCGGCGGCCGGTATGGCCTGCTGCAACGCTTGCAATCTTTCCGGCTGTTCACGCGTATCCGCCACGCGCACAAAAGCACCGCAGCGCGCCAGCCAGCGCGCCATCGCCAGGCCCGATTCCCCGAGCCCCAGCACCAGTGCTTTTTTGCCTGCGTAATCCATATCAGCGTAATTTCAGTGTCGACAGCCCCAGAAGGACCAGCATCATCGTAATAATCCAGAACCGCACACCCCCCTGCGTCTCCCGCCATCCTTTTTGTTCAAAATGGTGGTGCAGCGGCGCCATCAGGAAAATCCGCCGTCCCACGCCATATTTCTTCTTCGTGTATTTGAAAAAGACCACCTGCATCATCACCGAAATGGTTTCGGCGACAAAAATACCGCCCATGATGCAAAGCACGATTTCCTGCCGGACAATGACGGCAATCGTGCCGAGCGCCCCGCCCAATGCCAGCGCGCCCACATCCCCCATGAACATCTGCGCCGGGTAGGCGTTGAACCAGAGAAATGCCAGCCCGGCCCCGGCCATCGCGCCACAGAAAATCAGCAATTCGCCCGCGCCCGGAATAAAGGGGATAAACAAATAATGCGCATAAGTAAAATTGCCCGTCAGGTAGGCAAAAATGCCCAGCGCCGTCCCCACCATGATGGTCGGCATAATGGCCAGCCCGTCCAGCCCGTCTGTCAGGTTGACCGCATTGCTGCTGCCCACGATAACGAAATAGGTCAGCGTAATGAAGCCCCATACGCCCAGCGGATAACTGACCGTCTTGAAAAAGGGCACGATCAGGTCGGCCTTCTCGGGCAAATCGGCGGACAGGCCGGAACGAATCCAATCGACAAACAATTTCCAGACCTCGGCATTGCTCCCGCCGGATACGCAAAACGCCAGGTAAACCGCCGCCAGAATGCCAATCAGGGATTGCCATAAATACTTTTCCTTTGACGACATCCCTTTCGGATTTTTATGCACCACCTTGCGATAATCGTCGACCCACCCGATTGCGCCATATCCCATCGTCACCACCAGCACGACCCAGACGAAACGATTGGATAGATCGCACCAGAGCAGCGTTGAAACGCCGATGCCGATCAGGATCAGCAAACCGCCCATTGTCGGGGTGCCGGATTTGGCGAGATGGGTCTGCGGGCCGTCCTGCCGCACCGCCTGCCCCACCTTGAGGCGCGTCAACAAACGGATAACAAAAGGCCCGGCGATCAATCCGATCGTCAGCGCCGTCAGTGAAGCGAATACCGCACGAAACGTGATGTATCCGAAAATCCTAAACCAGCCTATATCCTGCTGATGTTGTGCCAGCCAGTGCAGCATCCGTTATCCTTTACTTCTTCTCTATCAAGTTATTAACGACGCGTTCCATCTTCATAAAACGGGAGCCTTTTACCAGTATCGTTGCGGATGGCAACGCAACCTCCCGCAGGCTTTCCGTCAGCGCCCCCACCTCTTCAAAGTGCCTTGCCGGCGCACCATAGGCACTTGCCGCGTATTTCATCTGCTCGCCCAGGACGTAAAAATGCTCGATTCCCTTTTTCCGGGCATACGCCCCCACTTCTTCGTGAAAACGCGGCCCCTGATCCCCGACCTCGCCCATGTCTCCCAAAACCAGCACACGGGGAGACACGGCCTGTGCCAGCACATCAATCGCAGCCAGAACCGAATCCGGGTTGGCATTGTAGGTATCATCAATCAGCATGGCCCCATTGGCCGCCGTCTTTCTCTGCAAACGGCCATTGACCGGCAGAAAAGATTCCAGCCCGCGGGCAATCACCTCGCTGCCAATGCCAATGGCATGGCAACAGGCCGCCGCCGCCAGCGCGTTATGCGCGTTATGCCGCCCGATAACCGCCAGTTGAACCGGCGTCGATACCTGGCCTATGCGGATATCCAGCCTGCCGCTGCCAGGGTCATATTGCCCTTTTACCGATGCGCCCTCTCCGAAACCGAATGTGACAATCCGCCTCGCCCCGGTTTCCTTCGCATACTGTTCCCATAGCCCGGAAAAATCATCTTCTGCCGGGAAAATCGCCACGCCGTCAGGCGGCAATGCCCGGATCACGCTGCCGTTTTCTTCCGCAACCGCCCGGACACTGACCATGAACTCCTGGTGCTCTCTCTGCGCGTTATTGACCAGCCCGACCGTTGGCTGGGCAATGGCCGTCAGGTAAGCCATCTCGCCCGGATGATTCATACCCAGCTCGACCACTGCCGCACGATGCAAGGCATCCAGGCGGAAAAGCGTCTGCGGCACGCCGATTTCATTATTCAGGTTGCCCGCTGTTGCCAGGAAACCGGCATCACCATAGGCCGCCCGCAAAATCGCCGCAATCATTTCCTTGACCGTTGTCTTGCCGTTGCTGCCCGTTACGCCGATCACCGGCAACATAAAGCGCTTGCGCCAATGCCTTGCCATCTCGCCCAAAGCCAGCCTGCTGTCGCTGACGACCACCGCAGGCAACGCAAACCCGGCAGGCAGACGCTCCGCCACAACCGCAGCAACCCCCTTTGTCGCCACATCATCCAAAAACGCATGCGCATCAAAATTCTCGCCCTTAAGCGCCACAAACAGGTTGCCTTTTGCCACATTCCGGCTGTCGGTGGAAACGCCATCAAAAACCGCCGCCCCCTGCACCTGGCTGCCGGGAATCCATGCCTGAAGCGCGCGAATATCCGTCTTCATGACTCCCCCTTTTTTATGGCCTCAAAAGTCGCCAGCGCCAAAGCGGCATGATCCGCATCGACAAACGGATGCCGGGCACCTTTTACTTCCTGGTAAATTTCGTGTCCCTTCCCGGCAAGAAAGATCACATCATTGGCCGATGCCTGCTTTACCGCCTGCAAAATAGCGGAAGCCCTGTCTTCAATCGCCACAACGGGGTGCGTCATCCCCGACACAATATCCTCAATAATTTTCTGTGGCGCTTCGCTTCGCGGATTGTCACTGGTCACAATAACGTGGTCGGCCATCTCGGCCACACGCCCCATATCCTTGCGTTTTCCCCGGTCGCGATCCCCCCCGCAACCAAAGACACACCACAATTCGCCTTTCCTGTCACTGGCAACCCCCCGCAATGCCTCCAGTCCCTTTTTCAGCGCATCCGGCGTATGGGCATAGTCAATCACGACAAGCGGCGCCTTCTGCCCGCCAAGCGGCTGCATGCGGCCAGGGGGCGGCAAAAGCGATGAAATCACGGAAACGGCCGCCTTCCACTCCACACCGCGCAACAGCAGGACACCCAGAACACCGAGCACATTGCTGACATTGAAATTACCAACCAGATGCGTCCGGACACGGGCATGGTAATCCGGCATATTGACCTGGAATTCGGTTCCGTTTAAGCGCGCCAAAATCCCCGTCGCGCTCAACACGGGCATGTCCTCCGTTTTTTCATCCGCAAGCGTGTAGCCAAGCACTTCCCGCTTTCCTTTTACGGCAGCGGCCCACTCCCGGCCTTTGGCATCATCCAGGTTCATCACGACAGACTTCAGGCCCGGCCAGCCAAACAGCTTCCATTTGGCCGCTTCATAAGCCGCCATATCCTTGTGGTAATCCAGATGATCCCGCGTAAAATTGGTATACAGCACTGTATCCACATCCAGGCCATTCAGGCGCCCTTCCTCAATGCCGATGGAAGACGCCTCAATCGCCACGCAGGAAATGCCTGCCTGATAGAGTGCCGCCAGCTTTCTTTGCAACTGCACCTGATCCGGCGTGGTATAGCCGGTCGGCTCCTGCCCTCCTGCTTCGCCTTTTTCAAAAACAGCCATTCCCAGCGTGCCGATAACCGCTGTTTTCTCCCCAAGCAGCGACAGCGCACTGCCAAGCCACTGCGTACAGGAGGTCTTGCCGTTGGTGCCGGTGACAGCCACGACAAACATCGATGCGGAAGGGCTGCCGTAATACGCATCGGCAATCGGCCCGGCCATTTCCTTTAATCCCTTCACCGCCAGATGGGGAACATCCCATGCCTTTTCCCACTCAAAGCCATTTTCCTCGTACACAACGGCTTTCGCGCCGTTGGCAATCGCATGGGCAATATAGCTTCGCCCGTCAGCCGAATCACCCTGGTACGCAAAAAATACGGCGGCTTTCCCGCCCGGCGCAATTTCGCGTGAATCAGAAAAGAGCTCCCCAGCCGGACAGGTTTTGCCGAGCCATTCTGATACCGTCCTGACTTTTGACGCCGATATCATAGGCTCTCCCTCGGCCCATCCTGCGGGACAACAATATTCGTAACAGAAGAATCCGGCGCGACATTCAGGGTTCTCAGCGTGTTGGCCACAATCTTCGAGAAGACGGGCGCCGCCACCATCCCGCCAAAATACTGCCCGTTGGACGGTTCATCAATCATGACGGCAACAATGACACGGGGATTGGATACCGGGGCAAAACCGACAAACGATGCCACATATTTGTTGACATACTTGCCGCCCTCGATCTTGTGTGTTGTCCCCGTCTTGCCCGCGACACGATATCCGGGCACCTGTGCCCGTGGCGCAGTGCCATTCGGGCCGGAAGCCATCTCCAGCATATTCCGCACCGATTTTGCCGTCTTCTCCGATATGACCTGCTGTCCGACCGGCGCCTGATCCACACGAGCCAGCGACAGCGGAACCGTATCCCCGTTCCGCGCAAAAATCATGTAAGAACGCGCCACCTGCATGAGCGAAACAGAAATGCCATGACCATAACTCATCGTTGCCTGCTCAACAGGCCGCCATGACTTATATGGCCTCACCCGCCCGGCTGTCGTTCCGGGAAACCCGAATTCCGGCTGCTGCCCGAAACCCAGGGCCATGAACATTTCCCACATGTCTTTGGCATTCATGTCCAGCGCCAGCTTGGCCGTACCCACATTCGACGATTTTTCAATAATCTGCGAAACAGAAAGCACGCCATGCGGATGCGCGTCACCAATCGTGGCCGTGCCAATCACCATTTTGCCCGGCGCCGTCTGGATTTTGGTCTGCGGCGTCACCTGGCCCTTTTCCAGCGCCAGCGCAACGGTAAACGGTTTCAGCGTTGAGCCTGGCTCATACGTATCTGTCAGCGCGCGATTACGCAGGCTGACGCCTTTCAGTTGTCCCCGGTCATTCGGGTTATAGCTCGGCAGATTTGCCAGCGCCAGCACCTCCCCTGTCCGGATATCCAGGACAACCACCGCACCGGCCTTGGCCTTGTGCAGATCCACCGCTTCCTTCAGTTGCTTGTACGCGATGTACTGGATGCCGCTGTCAATGGACAGCACCAGATCGCTACCGTCACGGGGTTCCTTGACCGCACGCATGTCTTCCACAATATTGCCCAGGCGATCCTTGATAACCCGGCGGCTTCCTGTTACGCCCGAAAGCACCTTCTGGGATGCCAGTTCCATCCCCTCCTGCCCGACATCCTCGATATTCGTAAATCCGACAATATGGGACATCACCTCCCCTTCCGGGTAGTAACGCTTGTACTCTTTCCTTGCCTGGATACCGCTGATGCCCAGCTTGAGAATGGCATCAGCCACATCCATTTCAACCTGGCGCTTGAGATAGACAAATCCCCGATCCGAATCCAGCCGCGCATGCAGGTTTTTTTCGCTCATGCCCAAAAGCCTTGCCAGCTCGGTCAGCTTTTCTTTGGGCTGCGCCAGCACGTCATCCGGTATCGCCCATATCGCCCGAACCGGAATACTGGACGCCAGAACCGTCCCCTCACGGTCGGTGATCTTGCCGCGCGTGGCCGGCAGCTCCAGTGTGCGGGCATAGCGGGACTCCCCCTGCTTTTGCAGGAATTCCGTAGAAAGCACCTGCAGCCAGAGCGCCCGGGCAATCAGGCAGATAAAAATGAAAAACAGGAAAAAGAGAACAATATGCGAACGCCATTTCGATAGCGTGACCTTCAACTCCGGCGTATCGGAAAATGAAACCCCTTTCGCGGCAGCAACCCGCGAATTTCCCGGCAATTTCATCATGCGCCTCATTTTGTCGTCACCGTCATAAAGCGTGTATTGGCTGGCGTCACATGCACCATATTCAGGTCGCGCCTGGCGCTCGACTCAATACGCGCATGCTTGCCCAGGCTCGACTGGTCAAGCTGCAGTTGCGACCATTCCACTTCCAGTTGCCTTGTCTGCGTCAGTTCCACTTCCAGTTCAACAAAAAGACGGCGCGCCTTGTAGCGCGCGTTAATCAGCATCAGCGCGCTCAAAACCAGCGCTACAACCAGGATAATCTGCAGATGGGCGCTTCTCATGGCACCTCCCCACCGGAAAACGAAACCCGCTCCGCCACTCGCAGCATGGCCGAGCGAGCGCGAGGATTGGCCCCGATTTCGAGAGAAGAAGGTTTTGTCCTGCCAAGCAGCTTCATATCGGCCCGGGGCAATTCGGCAGCACGAATAGGCAAGCGGCGATCCGGCTGCCTGACAGTCGCCCTGTCGGCAAAGAACCGCTTCACCATGCGATCTTCAAGTGAATGAAAACTGATCACTGCCATTCTCCCGTGTAATGCCAGCCGCCCCCACGCTTTTGCCAGTCCTACCTCCAGATCCTCAAGCTCTTTGTTGACATAAATCCGTACAGCCTGAAAGGTCCGCGTTGCTGGGTCCTTGCCCCTCTCGCGCGTTTTAACTGCCCCTGACACGATGCTGGCAAGCTGCCGCGTCCCGACAATGGGCGCTGCCGCCCGGCCATCAACAATCGCCTTTGCAACCTGAACAGCAAACCGTTCTTCCCCATACTCACGTATTACCTCCGCAATTTTTTGTTCACTTTCAGACGCCAGCCACTCTGCGGCAGAAATCCCCCGCGTCGGATCCATACGCATATCAAGCGGCCCATCCAGACGGAAACTGAAACCACGCTCCGCTTCATCCACCTGTGGCGATGAAATGCCCAGATCCAGCAATATCCCGTCTATTCTTTTAATACCCCGCTCATCAAGCACCGCGTCCAGATCGGCAAAACTTTCATGCACAATCTCGAAACGCGCATCCCTGATTTCCTTTGCCACAGCAATAGCCTGGGGATCCTTGTCAAAGGCAATCAGGCGACCGCCCCCGCCAAGCCGTTCCAGGATCAGGCGGCTATGTCCACCACGACCAAATGTGCCATCAAGATAGACACCGTTGATGCGCTCCCCTTCGATAGCGAGCGCATCAACGGTCTCTGAGAGCAATACCGAATGGTGTGTCAGATCCGGCACGCCCTGGCTCCCGACTGCACTTAAAACGAAAAATTCTGCAATACATCCGGCATACCGGCAGCCACAGCTGCAGCCTCGTTTTCAGCGAGCCTGTCGGCATCCCATATTTCAAAATGCGAGCCCATGCCCAACAGCATCACATCCCGCATCAATCCCGCCGCCTGGCGCAGTTCCGGTGAAATCAGAATCCGCCCGGCAGAATCCATTTCCACATCCAGGGCGCTACCCAGGAAAATCCGCTGCCAGGCCCTGGCAGACAACGGCCACCCGGCTATCTGCTCACGATGGGTTTCCCATACCGGACGCGGAAAAAACAGCAGGCATCCGTGCGGATGGCGCGTCAGCGTGACACGTCCCTCGCTTTGCAGCGATAATGCGTCACGATGCCGGGCCGGAATCAAAATCCGGCCCTTTGCATCGAGACTGATGGAGGACGCACCCTGGAACACTTGAACCTCTTTTCAAAAGGGACAAAACATCAAGCAGGAAAATTAATTACCCACAAAACACCACTTTCTTACACTTTTCCCCACTTGAGAGTAAGCCATATCACCGGTCAAGCATTTTTG
>JAVBTJ010000035.1:0-11991 GCA_031556215.1 Oxalobacter sp. | reverse complement strand
GCCTGGCGGGGCTTGTCCGGCAATATGCAGATCGCCCTGTCCTGAAAGTGTTTTACCAGATATCGGAAAAACCGCTTTATACCTTAAACGGCAGGCATATCGTCAGTGAGGCTATCCGGATTTGCGGGGGAGTCAATATTTTTTCGGATTTACCTGTCGTTGCGCCGCGTATCAGCGTGGAAAGCGTGCTGGAAAAGAACCCGGATGTGATCTTTGTCTCTCGCAGTGGCGGCAGCGCCGGTGGTGTCGATTTCTGGCGCCAGTTTGGTGTTCTTCGCGCAGTCAGGGCAAACAATCTGTTTGAAATTCATCCGGATTTGATAGACCGACCCGGCCCCCGGCTGATTGAGGGGATATCCGTGCTTTGCGAAAAAATGGAGATGGCTCGACAGAATTTGTCGGGTCGGTAAACGCGTTCTGTTTATTTTCCGGAATAGGAACAGACAAAATCAAAAAAGTTTTCGCCGATGGTTCCCTTTGCAACGGGATCAAACTTGATGTCTTTCATCTTTCCGGAATAAGTCATGAATGACTTTCCGCCTGCGTTGGGCTCGGCATAAAGAATCTGGACTGCACGGCCATATACTTTCTTTTTGCAGTCAAAATAGAAAAGCGATTTGTCTGAAATAAAGTCGAATTGGGTGCCGGGCGCCTTGGCAATAACGGAATAATTAAAAATGCTCCAGGCCCTTTTGTATTTGCCAGAAGTCGCAATGGAGTCAACATCCACATAGATTTCCTGGTTGTCCGAAGCTATCACGAATTTCCATTTTTCTTCTTCCGCTGCATGGGCATTCAGGCTGAAGACAAAAAGAAAAAACAGGATTATTTTTTTCATGACCTATTCCCCCAGAACTATATCTCCAGATTATCAATCAGCCGGGTTTCACCCAGCTTTGCGGCAGTCAGCACGACAAGCGGTTCGCCCTGCGCAATGTCGCCAGCTGTCGGCGGTTGGAGGTTGATGCGCTTCCTGATGGAAACATAATCAGGTATCCAGCCGCGTTTTGCCAGATTTTCCATGGCATGTTTTTCCAGCTTGGAGATATCAGGGTAACCGCCGTTTACCTGCCCGGCAACATATTGCAGTGTCTGGTACAGGAAAGGCGCTTCCCGGCGTTCGTCCGGGGAAAGGTACATGTTGCGTGACGACAGGGCCAGGCCGTCTTCAGCGCGATAGGTTTCTGCTGCAATGATCTCGATGGGCAGCGAAAACTGCCGGCACATGTTGCGCACGATCATCAGCTGCTGGTAGTCCTTTTTGCCGAAAACGGCCACTTTGGGGCTGATGCTGGAAAAAAGCTTCAGGACAACCGTTGTCACGCCATTGAAAAAGCCGGGGCGAAACTTGCCCTCAAGCACATCACCCAGATTTTCGGGCGGCTGGACGCGAAATTCCTGCGGTTCCGGATACATGTCTTTTTCCGTTGGCGCAAAAAGCACATATACCCCTTCTTTTTCCAGCTTTTCTACGTCGGCGCGGAAAGTGCGGGGATATTGGTCAAAGTCTTCATTCGGGCCGAATTGCAGACGGTTGACAAAAATGGAAGCGACGACTGGGTCACCGTGTTTTTTTGCCAGGCGCATGAGAGACAGGTGGCCTTCATGGAGGTTGCCCATCGTGGCAACAAATGCCGTGCGCAACTGACCGTGCAACTGGTTTCGCAACTCTTCAATCGAGGTAACTATTTTCATGGCTTAATGCGATTACTTGGAAAAACCCCATTTTATGATGAAACGGAGGATCAATACAGTCTATTTATTCATATGAACCGGCCAGCCGCACATAAACCGGGGCGAGAGGTTCGGCCTGGGTGATTTCGACCAGGGATTCCCGTGCGAGTTCTAAAAGGGCAAGGAAGTGCACGATCACGACGGCCACGCCTTCGGTGACATCAAATAAATCATAAAACTCGACAAAACCGATGGTTTGCAGCCGACGAAGAATGGCCGACATGTGTTCCCGCACCGAAAGCCCCTGTTTTCCGACCGTATGGCTTCTTGTCAGCTTGCTTCGGCGGATGATTTCCGTAAAGGCAAGGTGCAGATCGGCCGGAAACACATCTGGCCAGCGCGGAGCGGCGTCTTTGGGGACGCTGATGGAGGTTGTAAAAAAATCTTCGCCCAGTTTGGGCATATTTTCCAGCTTGCCTGCGGCAAGTTTGATGCGCTCATATTCCAGGAGGCGCCTGACCAGCTCGGCACGCGGGTCTTCCGCTTCTTCCGCATCCTGGTTTTTTATTGTCGGCAGCAGCATGCGCGACTTGATTTCAACCAAAGCGGCTGCCATTAGCAGGTATTCGGCTGCCAGTTCAAGCTTGTGCTGGCGTATCTGGTCAACATAGACCAGATACTGCTGGGTCAACTGCGCCATGGGGATGTCAAGGATGTTGAAGTTCTGGCGGCGGATGAGATAAAGGAGAAGATCAAGGGGGCCTTCAAAAGCGTCCAGAAATATTTCGAGCGCTTCTGGCGGAATGTACAGGTCGGTTGGCAGTTCAAATAATGCCTCGCCATACAGCCGGGCAAAGGCCATCTGCTCATTGACCGCCGTATCAGGTGAGGCGGGCGTGTCCTGGGGCTGTTCCGGGTCTGATGTTGTCATGTCGGGCAGAATCAGCGTTTCCTTAGCGGTAGGGGTTGGCAGGGTATGGCAGGAGCGATTGCCGGTCGCGAATATGGTTGTCAATATCAAAAGGAGGCTGATCCCACAAGCGTTTCAATCCTGCGTCTTTTTCAGCCGGCAGGGAGGGGTCGTCTTTGACCAGTTGTCCAAAGAGATGATCCAGATCAGATTGGTAGTTGGGCTGCCGCCAGAAAAATTTCATGCCGATTTCCTGTTTTTGCGTATTGTAACCTGTCACGGGGCAGGAGGCGGAGGTTGCCGCCCTCAATCAAAAAGCTTTCGCAGCATAATGGGCGGCGGCGCGGCTGCATCGCGCCATGAAAATTCCAGTTCTGGCGCGATATTGAAGTCAAATACCGCGTAGAAATCGACAAGGTGCTCGTATTCCGGGTACAGCGCCATCTGCAGTTCATTGATTTCACAGGCATGGGCGTGATGGATGATGGCTTCCAGCAGGTGTTCGGAAAGATTGTTGCCACGGTATTCCGGCAGTATGCTCATGCGGCGGATTTTCCAGATGTTGCCGTTTTCATCTTGCGGAAGCCATCGGGCGCAGCCGACGGGGGTGTCATTGACCATCAGGATAAAGCCGCCGCCCTGCTGAAGATCAGGCAGGACGGTGGTTTCTGTTTCGGAGTAGCCTTCAGAGCGGGCAACAACCGTTTTTGCCCACGCTTGTCTTGTCAGATCGGCGATCAGTTCTGCATCATCCCAGACAGCTTCCCTCACGACGATCTTCATGACATCTCCTACCGTATTCGCATGCCTGGCATGGCGCCGGGCCAGGGGTGCAGGATGTAGATGCCGGAATCGGACTCGTCCGATGCCGCCAGCACCATGCCTTCTGAAATGCCGAATTTCATTTTGCGGGGAGCCAGGTTGGCAACCATCACGGTCATTTTGCCGACCAGTTCTTCAGGCTGGTAAGCCGAGCGGATGCCTGCAAAAACATTTCTCAGGCGGCCTTCTCCCACATCCAGGGAAAACTGCAACAGTTTATTGGCGCCTTCAACCACCTTGCATTCGACGATTTTCGCGATACGCAAATCGACTTTCATGAAATCGTCAATGGTGATTTCCGGAGCCACGGCGGCGATGGTATTGTCGGTCTCCTCTTTTTTGCCGGCAGGTACAGCTTCTGTCGGTTCGACCAGGGCGTCCATCTGTTTTTCCTCCACACGTTGCATCAGGTGCTCATAGGCGTTGATGGCATGGCCGTTTTCTATCGGGGTCTGGATGTCAGCCCACTGCATGGGTTGCAGGTTCAGGAATTTTTCCACCCTTTCAGCCAGCGCAGGCAAAACCGGTTTCAGGTAGATGGTGAGAATCCGGAAGGCTTCCAGCAGTTTGCTGCAGACTTCATGTAAAAGCGCCTCGCGTGTTGGCTCTTTTGCCAGTACCCAGGGTTTGTGCTCGTCCACGTAGGCATTGACCATGTCGGCATAGTGCATGATCTGTCGCAGGGCACGGCTGTATTCGCGGGCGTCATACAGGTTGGCAATTTCATCTGCTCCGGCGCGAAGCTGGTTGAGCATGGAATCTGCGGCTTCCGGTACGCCCAGGTTGATGCTGCCGCCGAATTTTTTGGTGATGAATCCGGCTGCGCGGCTGGCGATATTGACGTATTTTCCGATCAGGTCGGCATTGACGCGGGCCATGAAATCTTCTGCTGTAAAGTCCACGTCTTCGACATGGGCGTTCAGCTTGGCGGCAATATAATAGCGCAGCCATTCCGGGTTCATCCCGATATCAAGATAACGGATTGGCGAGATGCCGGTGCCGCGCGACTTGGACATTTTTTCACCCGAGACGGTGATGAAGCCATGAACGAAGACATTGTCCGGTACTTTTTTTCCGGAAAAATGCAGCATGGCCGGCCAGAAAAGCGTGTGGAAATAAATGATGTCCTTGCCGATGAAATGATACTGCTCGGTTTGGGGATCAGCCAGGAAGGCATCAAAATCACGGCCGGTTTTTCCAAAATAATTTTTCAGGGAGGCCAGGTAACCGACTGGCGCGTCCAGCCAGACATAAAAATACTTGCCCGGCGCATCCGGAATTTCGATGCCGAAGTAAGGGGCGTCACGGCTGATGTCCCAGTCAGACAGGCCGCTTTCCTCGCCTTCTTTTCCTTCCAGCCATTCCCTTGCCTTGTTGGCGACTTCGGATTGCAGGCGGGGGCGTCCGTTGGCATTGCCCAGTGCCCATTCCTGCAGGAAGGCCACGCATTGCGGGTCGGAAAGTTTGAAGAAAAAGTGTTCGGATGATTTCAGTACCGGGGTGACGCCGCTCAATATGGAATAAGGCTCTTTCAGATCGGTGGGGGCGTATACCGAACTGCAGACTTCGCATGAATCACCGTTCTGGTCTTTGGCGCCGCATTTCGGGCATTCGCCTTTAATATAGCGATCCGGCAGAAACATTTCCTTGACCGGGTCAAAGAATTGCTCGATGATCCGGCTTTCAATCAATCCGCCTGCTTTCAGGTTCTGGTAAATCTCACGCGACAGTTCATGGTTTTCCGGGCTGTCTGTGGAATCCCAGTTATCAAAACTGATATAAAACCCTTCCAGCGGTTTTTTTCGGCTGGCGGCAATTTCCCGGACGAATTCCTGGGGTGTTTTTCCTGCTTTTTCAGCGGCAATCATAATAGGTGCGCCGTGAACGTCATCAGCGCAGACGAAATGCACTTCGCGCTGGTTGTCGTTGTCTTTCTGCATTCGCTGGAAACGAACCCAGATGTCAGCCTGGATATATTCCATGATATGCCCGATATGAAACTGGGCATTGGCATAGGGGAGTGCAGTGGTAACAAACAGTTTTCGTGACATGGCAATCTATCAAAAGTAAAAAACAGGGTAACAATATAGTGAAACCTAAAGCATAGGGCTTTGCGGTATCTTTGGCAATTGCGGGAATCTGTCTGGCTCGGGACGCATTGGCTTGCTATCCGCGAAAAACGGCTTTGCGGCAGGCGAATGAATTAAGCCGCAATCGCATTGCCGAATGCTTCCCTGATGCTCAGCACCCGTCCGGCATCCGTGGCATCGTAGCCGCCAAGCTGGTTGACATGCTTTTTAAAATCGGGACTTTGCATGATGCCCAGCACATCATTCAAGGGGGTATTTTTCCATTCGTTTTTGCACAGGGCAAAAAAGTAGCGCTCCTGCGTGAGAGGCACAAAATCCAGCCCGAAATGACGCGCGGCCGTTTCCACGCCAAAACCGACATCGGCCATGTCGCTGGCGATATAGGCCGCAACAGCGGCATGGGTGAATTCAGCGGTTTCAAAGCCATTGATGGCATGGTGGGGAATGTTGCTTTCTTCCAGGAGGTGCTCCAGTGTGCGCCGTGTGCCGGAGCCTGTCTGCCGGTTCACAAAACGGATATTCGGCTGCGCGATATCTTCCAGTTTCCCGATTTTTTTCGGGTTGCCCGGAGCAACAAGCAACCCCTGTTTCAGATGCGCCAGATGAATCAACTGATGCTTTTGGGGGCAGAGGTATTGCATGAATTGTTGCACCATTTCTGTTTCAAACGCGCCGATGGGGACATGGAATCCGGCCAGTTCACACTCTTTTTGTGAAAGCGCGGCGATGGATTCCATGCTGTTTAAGTAACGCAGTTCAACCGGCAGTTCGATGGCGTTAATCCGGTCCATCAGGGCGGCAACGGCAAAGCCGTAGCTGGCGTAAAGGCGAACGGGACTGGTGATGTCCGAGATGCTGCGGCTGAGTTCGCGTTCCAGTTCGGAGGAGAGGCTTTCCAGGGTGGGAGACAGGCGGGCCGTGATTCGCCGGTCGGCCCACAGCAGGGTCGTGCCAAGCCGGGTCAGCGTGGTGCCACGGCCCCGGTGTTTCTGGAGCAGGGGGGCGCCAAAAATGTTTTCCGCCTCGCGCAACAGCCCCCAGGCGTGCCGGTAAGACAGTCCGAGGATTTTTGCCGCCTGTAAAATCGCGCCTTCGGAATGGATAACTGTCAGCAACTGCAACAGTAAAGCCGTGTCCATTGGGGGGTTCTTGCCGAAAGCGATGCGCCAGTGAGGTTGGATTGAGACTTTATACATACGGCATTTTAACCGAGATGCTGCGCAATTATGCAAAAAATTGCCTATAGCCGATAAAAAATAGCAGTGTTATCATGCTGCGTCAAAAAAGATTTTTTTTATGGTGTGTGTTTTTGCGCATGCCGATGTATGTAAGCATGAGATCTTTGTAAGATATTTTTGTCTTTTTCATCCTAGGAGAGTAATAGTATGGCTGGTTTAAAATTCCTAAATAAGGAATACACAGTTGCCGGGGAAGGATTCAATCGCTGGCTGGTACCTGCGTCTGCGTTGATGATCCACCTTTGCGTCGGCATGGGCTATGGCATGTCCGTATTCTGGTTGCCAATGTCTCGCATCGTTGGCGTGCAGCAAGGTCTTGGAAAAGCCTTGGCTTGCCCTGCTGACATGAGTATTTTCGCGCAGCTTTTCACCACCAGTTGCGACTGGAAAGTGGTGATGTGCAGCGTTGTTTTCGGTATCCTGTTCTTCATGCTGGGTACTACCACCGCGATTTTAGGTAACTGGCTTGAGCACGTGGGGCCTCGCAAATGCGGCGTGACTTCCTGCATCTGCTTCGTCAGCTTCTTCCTGATGGCATCCATCGCAATGTATACCCACCAGCTGTGGCTGGCTTGGGTCGGTGCTTTCTTTGGCGGTATCGGCCTCGGTTTGGGTTATATCACACCGGTTTCAACGCTGATCAAATGGTTCCCGGACCGTGTCGGCATGGCAACCGGTTTTGCTGTCGGTGGCTTCGGCGGCGGCGCAATGGTTGGTGCCCCAATGGCACAGGCTCTGATGGGCATGTATGCTACCCCGACTTCAATCGGCCTGTGGCAGACATTCCTGACCATGGCGATTATCTACTGCATTTTCATGCTGCTGGGTTCTTTCACCATTCGTGTTTCTCCTCCAGGCTATATGCCAAAAGGCTATGTACCGAAAAATACCGGTAACATGGTTGATGACGGCCACGGTGGTCTGATTGAAGCCAGTGCTTTCAACGTTGAGACCAACCGTGCTATGCGTACACCGCAGTTCTGGTTCTGCTGGGGCGTGCTGTTTTTGAACGTGTCTGCCGGTATCGGTGTTATTTCCATGGCATCTCCGCTTCTTCAGGAGGTGTTTGCCGGTAACCTGATCAACATGCCAGGCGTACCGTTTGACCAGTTGACCGATGCGCAAAAAGGTCAGGTCGCCGTTATTGCTGCCGGCTTTACCGGTCTGCTTTCCCTGTTCAACATCGGTGGCCGTCTGTTCTGGGCAACCATGTCTGACTGGATCGGCCGTAAAAATACCTACTACATCTTTGCTGTTGTAGGTGCGTGTCTGTATGCAACCATTCCGACACTGGCTTCCTCGCTGAACCTGGTTCTGTTCCTGTGCGCAGTCTGCGTTTGCCTTTCTTTCTACGGCGGCGGCTTTGCCACGATTCCAGCTTACCTGGCCGACCTCTTTGGCACCCAGTTCGTTGGCGCGATCCACGGTCGTCTCCTGACGGCATGGTCTGCTGCCGGTCTCTTGAGCCCGCTGTTGATTAACATCATCCGCGACATGCAGCTCAACGCCGGTGTTCCACGTGCGCAGGCATACAGCGTGACGCTGTATATCATGGCTTGCTTCCTGGTTGTTGAATTCATCTGTGCGCTTCTGATCCGTCCGGTTAACAGCAAGCACTACATGACCGAAGAAGAAGTCAAGGCCGCCAAGGCAGCCCTGGAAGACAAGATCGCCCATGCACAGGAGTCCGGTGCAATGCCCGTAACCAAGCCGACTTCAGCCGGTACGCTGGTTATTTCCTGGCTGATCGTTTTGGTTCCGCTGGCTTACGGTATCTCGCAGACCGTGCTGCAAACCATGAAGATGTTCATGTAATGTCATCTTCTCACGGCAAATTCATTTGCCGGGGTATTTAAAAAAACCGTCCGTACAATATTTATTGTACGGACGGTTTTTCTTTGCAATAAATATTGTACAGTGCGCGGTAAAATACCCTTTCCTTTTATTTCTATTCAATTATCAGCATGACAGTTCGAACCCGTTTTGCGCCAAGTCCAACCGGTTTTCTCCATTTGGGTGGTGCGCGTACAGCGCTTTTTTCCTGGGCATATGCCCGGCATTTTGGCGGCCAGTTTATTCTCCGGATTGAAGATACAGATGTGGAGCGCTCCACGCCTGAAGCCGTGCAGGCCATACTGGATGGCATGAAGTGGCTGGGCCTTGAGCATGATGAGGGGCCCTTTTACCAGATGCAGCACATGGATCGCTACCGGGAAGTGATTGCGCAGATGCTAAAGGATGGAACCGCCTATTATTGTTATTGTTCGCCGGAAGAACTGGAGGCCATGCGTGAACGGCAGCGTGCAGCGGGCGAGCACACGCGCTATGATGGCACCTGGCGCCCGGAACCCGGCAAAACATTGCCATCCGTTCCAGAGGGAAAGAGGCCGGTTGTCCGGTTCAAAAATCCGCTGGAAGGTAACGTGACCTGGGAAGACCAGGTAAAAGGCACCATTACCATTTCCAACCAGGAACTGGATGACCTGATTATTGCCCGGCAGGATGGTACGCCTACCTATAATTTCTGCGTAGTGGTGGATGACTGGGATATGCGCATTACCCATGTCATTCGCGGGGATGACCATGTCAACAACACGCCAAGACAGATCAATATCCTGAGGGCGCTCGGCGCGCCTTTGCCTTTGTATGCGCACCTTCCCATGATTTTGGGCGGTGACGGCGAAAAGCTTTCGAAACGTCATGGTGCGGTATCGGTGATGGAATACCCGGAAGAGGGGTATCTGCCCGATGCGATGGTGAATTACCTGGCCCGGCTGGGCTGGAGTCACGGTGACGACGAGATTTTTTCCCGTGAGCAGTTTTGCCAGTGGTTTGATTTTGACCATATGTCCCCTTCGGCTGCCCGGTTTGATACGGAAAAGCTGAACTGGCTGAATAATCACTACATCCGGCAGACAGATGATGCGGAGTTGGCGCGGCTTGCACGTCCCCGGCTTGAAAGATTGGGCGCACAGCTTGAAAATGCACCGGATCTTCCTGACGTCGTCGCGCTTTTAAAGGAACGTGCCAATACCATCAATGACCTTGCGGATGCCGCCATGCTGTTTTACCGCCTTCCCCAACCGGAGGCGGGGCTGCTGGAAAAACATCTGACAGACGAGGCCCGTCTGGCGCTCCAGGATTATGCGAAAAATTGCGAAGCGGTTGAGTGGAACAAGGAAGCGATTTCCGCGATGACCAAAAATATCCTGGCAGAGCGCAAACTGAAAATGCCGCAGCTTGCCATGCCGTTAAGGCTCATTCTGACGGGGCAGTTGCAGACTCCCTCCATTGATGCGGTTGTGGCGCTTTTCGGGCGGGATACGGTTTTGTTGCGCCTGAAGTCTTATATAGGATAAAAGGCCGCTTTCAGGGAAAAAGAGACAGGTTTGAAAATTTTTTCTGAAAGCCGCCAATAAACTGCATAAAATTTACAACAGTGCTTAATTTTTGCTATAATCCTTGCTGCGCTGGGGGGTATAGCTCAGCTGGGAGAGCGCTTGCATGGCATGCAAGAGGTCAGCGGTTCGATCCCGCTTACCTCCACCAGCCTTACTTATGTCAGGCTGAAACGGAAATACAGGGTCCCTATCGTCTAGGGGTTAGGACACCACCCTTTCACGGTGGGAACAGGGGTTCGAATCCCCTTAGGGATGCCAAAGCCAAACAACGAGTCTTGCGATGATGTCGCAGGACTTTTTTGTTTTCAGGAAAAACAGGTTTCCGTTGCTTCCGTTTGTTATGGAAGTGCCAATCCCATACAATATGCTTACATTGATATTTCCCGGTTTCCATCATGTTTCATCCTGAAAAAAAGGATTTTTCCCGGTTGTTGTCTGACAGCCAGCGCCTGGTTTTTCTGTCCACGGAAATGGACAGGGCGGCCAGCCGTCATGAAAGCCTGTTTTGGGAAAAGCTGCTTGAAGAAAAGATTTTAAAGCTGCTGGATGCGGAAAAACAGCACAAGCTGGATGCGGCAGTTGAATATCTTTACCTGACAAACCTGGATGCGTACAACATCCTGCTGGAGAGGATAGAAGCGTTAAGCGAGTCGTGTGTTGTGCGGCATGAGGGGGTGGATTACGATGTATTGCTGGTGGTTGCACCTGTGATGGCATGGACCCGTTTTGTGATCCCGTCCGGCGTGCTTTCTTCAGAACTCCATGCCGGACTGGCCGTATCGCTTTCTGAAACGGTTTTTGCCGATAATGTCCGATTCATGCTGGTGCCGGAACTGTATGCCATTGACCAGTTGCCGCAGTCTCATGTCGAGATATTTTCACTGATGAAAGAACTGGCGGACTCTGCACTGGGCAAGTCATCTGATGTGTCATTCAAACGCCAGGAAACAACACATTTTCTGGCTGATGTGCGTTATCTGGTCATATCCGCGCTGGTTCCGGTGTCGCAGCCCCTGTTTCGCTGGCAGGTGGTGCCAAAACAGGGTGAATACGCAGAGCGGCGTAGCGAATGTCTCCAGAACTGGAAAAAAAGAGCGCTTCCCCTCCTTCCGAACATGATGCACGGCTGCGTGCTGGATCTTGTCTTGCCGGATGCTTTTTTTGATGCCTGCAGGAAAGCGGACCAGCAGATTCGTCCGGCGTCCATTCACGCTGCGGCTAATTACCTGACCCATGCGATGGACGTTTCTGCGGCAGATTTGCGCGCTGTCATTGGCAGCTTTGTTGAAAGGCCCGAGCAGGAAAGCATTACCGAATACCGTATTGGTTTTTATCTCCGTGATAATCCGCAGGTTTTATACGGGGTTGTCTGGCCGGTATACGGCGCGGAAGAGATGCAGCAGACATTGCGGCAGGTATTGCCGGACGACATGTTTGTCGAAAAAAGGGAAAAACAAAGCCCGCTTGCACAGATACTCGCTTTGCTGGAAGAATGCGGCATCAAATGTGAAAAACGCCACCAGGAACGCTTTCCGATGGAGTTTTGCGATGAGTGCGGCGTCCCCCTGTTTGCGGATATCAATGGGGAACTGGTTCATGCAGAGCTGCCGGAATCCGCAAAAATGGATTTACAGCTTCATTAATATCGTGTCAGATTCCCCGATTATCCCGAACCCAGTCACCTGACTGGCCGCCGGTCTTTTTCTCAAGGTGTGTGTTATTGATAACCATGCCCTTGTCCACGGCTTTCAGCATATCGTAAATCGTCAGCATGGCGATCTGGACAGCCGTCAGCGCTTCCATTTCCACCCCGGTCTTGCCGACCGTTTCAACACGGGCACAGCAGGTGATGCCCG
>JAVBTJ010000025.1:0-13941 GCA_031556215.1 Oxalobacter sp. | reverse complement strand
GCCTGGGTGCCTTTGACGTGCTGGTCGGGATCAACCTGTTAAGGGAAGGTCTGGATATCCCGGAAGTTTCGCTGGTGGCGATTCTAGATGCGGACAAGGAAGGATTCCTCCGTTCCGAGCGTAGCCTGATCCAGACGATGGGCCGGGCAGCCCGCAACCTGAATGGTACGGCTATCCTGTATGGCGATGTGGTCACGGATTCGATGAAACGCGCGATTGACGAGACGGAGCGCCGCCGGGCGAAACAGTTGACCTACAACGAAGAGCATCACATTACGCCGTCCGGCATCATGAAAGAAGTACGCGACCTGATTGACGGAGTCTTTAACTCCGAACAGACACGCCAGGAAATTCTGATTCGCCAGGACAAGGAGCATTATGATTCCATGAGCGAAAAACAGCTTGGCAAAGAGATCAAGCGCCTGGAAAAACAGATGCACGACCATGCAAAAAACCTGGAGTTCGAGCAGGCCGCGCAAGTGCGCGACCAGTTGCGCCTCCTGCGGGAACGAGCCTTTGGTGCCAGTATTGTTGAACAAATCCTTCAGGCAACGCCGAAAAAATGACCAGTCCTGCTTTTATTACCGCCTCTTTGGCATTGGCCCATCCCAGTTGGCATGCAACCCTTGAAAAAGGCATTCGTGCCGTGAAAGCGGCCGACAGCAGCTATTTATCCAGCCTGGAAAAAGACGGTTTTTTGCCAACCCGAAACCGCCTCTTTGCCGCCTTTTCGCAGCCGATGGATGCCGTGCGCTACATCCTTGTCGGGGAAGGCCCCTATCCCCGCGAAGAAAGTGCCTCCGGGTATTGCTTCATGGATGGCGCAGTGCGGGATATTTGGTCGGAAAAAGGCTTTTCCCGGCAGGTCAATCGGGCGACTTCCCTGCGTAATTTCCTCAAAATGCTGCTCGTTGCCGAAAACACCCTGCAACCGGACAACACCGGGTCAGAAGCGATGGCCGCCGTTGCCCGCATCGGGTTGGGTGCCGGTTCTCCCTACATCAGCCAGCTTGGTGAACTGCAGCAGGCCTTGCTGGATCGGGGTTTCCTGCTTTTAAATGCGGCACTGGTGTTTCGCCAGCAGATCGCTCCGGCTAAAGAATCAAAGGCATGGCGGCCTTTTTTGCATACCGTCATGGATGCCCTGGCAGATCAGGCAACCGCATCAGGCAGGCCGCTGCCGGTACTCATTCTGTGGGGGAAAATAGCCGAAAAACTGGCAGAAATCGAATCCGTTTCCCGTTTCCCTCAGGTCAGGTCAGAGCATCCCTACAACCTTTCCTTCATCCGGAACGGCGATATGCAGAATTTATTCGGCTCGATGGGTATATTCAGAAAATAGTTTAAAAACAAATGGTTGCGATTTGCTTTTAATGTGATCCTCCTTTTTTCTTTTTTCCTTTCAGCCGGTTTTGTCCGGAAACAGTTTTCACCGGAGGCGTTCAATGGCATCATGGCGGATAGTCCAACTTTCTTTCGAGATATAACATGCCTGATTCAGAAACCAAAGACATGACTCCTCCGGAGTTTCAGCGTTCGTATGGCCGCCGTTTTGATGAAATGCGCCCCATCACCTTTGAACGGGGATTTACGCGTTATGCGGAAGGTTCTGTTTTGACCACCTTTGGCGATACCAAGATCATCTGCACAGCCAGTATCGAAGAAAGCGTCCCGTCTTTCCTGAGAGGAACAGGCCGCGGCTGGCTGACAGCGGAATACGGCATGCTGCCGCGTGCAACCCATACCCGTTCAGACCGCGAAGCGGCAAGAGGCCGCCAGACAGGCCGTACCCAGGAAATCCAGCGCCTGATAGGCCGTTCACTTCGTGCCGCCTTTGACCTGAACGCCTTTGGCGAGCGCACCCTGAAGCTGGATTGCGATGTAATCCAGGCCGATGGCGGTACCCGTACAGCCTCTATCTGTGGCGCGATGATTGCCGCTTATGACGCACTTAACGAAATGGTTGATGACGGCATTATCGAAAGCGTACCCTTGCGGCATTTTGTCGGCGCTGTCTCTGTCGGCATGATGCAGGGAGTATCTTTGCTGGATCTGGATTACCAGGAAGACAGCATGTGCGACACCGACATGAATGTCGTCATGACAGAAGAAGGCAAGTTTGTTGAACTGCAGGGAACGGCAGAAGGCGATGTTTTCGACCGTCCTGCGCTGGACAACATGCTCAAGATCGCCGAAAAGGGCATTGCCGACCTGATTCGCCTGCAAAAGGCCATTTTGGGTATCGATAACCGGTATTGACAGGATCGCACCCTTTTCAATGAGGGCGATTGCGACAGGAAACATGCTTCAGAAAATCGTACTGGCATCGGGAAACAAAGGAAAACTGAAAGAGCTGCGGGAGATGCTCTCTCCCGCTGGCCTGGATGTCTGCCCCCAATCGGAATTTGGCGTAAGCGATGCCCCGGAACCTTACCTGACATTTGTTGAAAATGCCCTGAACAAGGCGCGTCACGCCTCACGCGAGACAGGGCTGCCCGCGCTGGCGGATGATTCCGGCATCTGCGCCGACAGCCTCGGCGGCGCGCCTGGCGTCATTTCCGCCCGCTATGCGGGAGAGCATGGCTCAGACCTTTTGAATAACCAGAAACTGGTTGCCGACCTGGCACCGTTTGAAGACAAATCAGCCAATTTTTACTGCGTGCTGGTATATGTACGGCACCCTGACGACCCGCAGCCGGTCATTGCAGACGGCATATGGTGGGGGCAGATTGTATCGGAACCGGTGGGGGAAAACGGATTTGGCTACGACCCCCATTTCTGGCTTCCTGAACTGGGCAGGACAGCCGCGCAGCTTTCTTCCGAAGAGAAAAACCGCCTGTCCCATCGCGGAAAAGCCTTGCGTGCCCTGCTGGAGAAACTCAAATGATGCTGATTCCCCCACGCAGGCAAGACAGCGGCGAAGAGGGCGCACTGCAATTTGACTTGCTGCCGCCGCTTTCGCTTTACATCCACATGCCGTGGTGCGTCAGAAAATGCCCGTACTGCGATTTTTACTCCCACGCCATATCCTCTGCTGTGCCGGAAGAAAAATACCTTGCAGCCCTGGCACAGGACCTGGAAGCATCGCTTCCCCTCATCAGGGGACGGCAGGTTTCCACCGTTTTCATCGGTGGCGGTACGCCGAGCCTCTTTTCCGGAGATGCCATCAAAAAACTGCTGGAGCAGGTCAAGAGCCGGGTTTTACTGACACCGGATGTCGAAATCACCCTTGAGGCCAACCCAGGCACCTTTGATGCAGGCAAAATACGCGCTTACCGTGAGGCCGGCGTCAACCGCCTTTCCATCGGCATCCAGAGCTTCAACCAGAAACACCTTGATGTCCTGGGGCGCATCCATGACGCAGACCAGGCCAAAAGAGCCATAGAAATGGCCCAGGAACATTTTGACAACATCAACCTGGATTTGATGTATGCCTTGCCCCACCAGACAAAGGACGATCTGGATGCCGACCTGACGATGGCAATGTCCTATGAGCCGACGCACCTGTCGCTTTACCAGCTCACCATTGAGCAAAACACCTTCTTTGCCTTTAACCCGCCCGACCTGCCGGACGAAGATACCGTCGCCGACATGCAGGACATGATTGAAATGGCAACCAGTGTCGCGGGTTATGAACATTACGAAGTCTCGGCTTACGCCAAACCGGGAAAACAGTGCCGCCACAACATCAACTACTGGCTTTTCGGGGACTACCTCGGCATTGGCGCCGGGGCGCATTCAAAAATCACCTTCGAAGGCGAAGTTATCCGCCAGACCCGCTTTGACCAGCCGCCCATGTACATGAATGCGGCAGGAAAAGGGAATGCCGTTGACGAAGCCTTCACCCTTTCACGTGAAGACCTGGGCTTTGAATTCATGCTCAACGCCCTTCGCCTGACAAAAGGTTTTTATCCCGAAAGGTATGAAGAAAGAACGGGATTATCACTCGAGACAATCAAGCCTTACCTGAAGCAGGCCGAAAAACGCGGGTTGCTCTACCGCGACCCGACCATCATCCGTCCCACCGAGAAGGGAATGCTCTTTTTAAACGACCTTCAGCAGATTTTCCTGCCGGAAGTATGATTTTTCCAGTCCAACAGGCTATAATGCCCACTCTTGGAAGCTTGGCAGAGTGGTCGATTGCACCGGTCTTGAAAACCGGCAACCTGAGAGGGTTCCAGGGTTCGAATCCCTGAGCTACCGCCAAATTGAAAAAACGATCCTGCAAAGGGTCGTTTTTTGTTTCTGTGCGTTTCATCTTACATGTTAACAGTTCAATTTTATCAGGGACTTTTAGTGCGCTACGCATTCTGTTCTGATCATGGTTGAATTTCAAGCATTCCTTATTTTCGTTTTATGTTCCCTTGTTCTGAAAAACAGTAAAAACCAGACCAAATCGCAATCCAAAATTGAATTGAAACCATCCAATTTTTTGCCATAAATTCTTTGAATAATATGATAGGTAAAACTATTAATATATTTTTTTTTGAAATGTGAAGAAATGAAGAGTAATATCCAATTCGTTTTGATAAAAAGCCATGCTTCCAATAAATTTTTATATCTTCTTTGGCCCTTTTTATAGATTTGCAATTCCAGTATTTTCCCCATTTGCAAACATATTCTTTGTTCAAAATCCAACTATGCGATAAAGAATGCTTTGGCGAATCATTAATTTTTATAATTCGAGAATCACTCATCGTAAGATCAATATTATAAAAATAGTAATATTCAACAGAAAAATGTATGTTTTTAGAAGTGGAGGTAATATCTTGATAAGGAATATTATTTAATTTTAAACGTATAGGATCTTTATTGATATTTGAAATGGAAATTTCTTGTTGGCTTCTGAGTCCTGATCCAGTTGCTTCAAATACAAGTTTCAGCTTATTAATTGTTTCATATTTTGCCCGAAAAAGAATGAATGCGTCTTTGTCAAAATCAACTGCTGTAGGAAGATAAAGCCAGTATTCTAAGTAGTCTCCCAATGCTATCCAATTAGATTTTGATCTGTAAAAATCAATCCATAATTTGTGTGAAATATAATAGGTTTTAAAAAATAAAAATTTAGTAAACCATTGGTATAAAAAAATATTGGTTTAAAAATAAGAGTAATGGGAATGGATATTTTCATTTTTTCCATAAAAAATAGTTATATTTTTAGTGTTTCAGCGCAACTTTTTCAGTAGAGTATTGCACTTTTTTCTATTTCTATCCACTCAAAAAAGCAATGGAGAAAAACAAGCCCCCCCGCCTCACTTGCCGTTAAAATAAACCCCAAAGCACAACTCACAAACCATTTTTACAGGAGAAGCCCATGTTCAGTCTGGCTAATAGGGTCGCGCTGGTGTCCGGTGGTGCGAAGGGGATCGGGAAGGGGATTGTCAAAACGTTGCGGCAGGCAGGCGCAAAGGTGGTGATTGCCGATATTGACGACGAGACAGGTGCGGCTTCGGCAAAAGAGCTTGGCGCGGACTTCATGCATCTGGATGTCACCCGGCAGGATGAGTGCAAAAAGGTAATTGAACAGGTGGTGGCGAAGTATGGCAGGCTCGATATCCTTTGCTCCAATACCGGCATTTTCCCGCAGGCCAACCTGAAGGAGATGACAGAAGCCGATTGGGATCTGATGAATAACGTCAATCTCAAGGGAATGTTTTTCCTGGTGCAGCCCGCACTGGTGGTGATGGAAAAGCAGAAGTCCGGCCGCGTCATTATTACCTCATCCATTACCGGCCCGGTGACAGGCTATCCCGGCTGGAGCCACTACGGTGCTACAAAGGCCGGGCAGCTTGGCTTTATGCGCAGCGCGGCGCTGGAATACGCGAGACACGGCATCAATATCAATGCCGTGATGCCCGGCAATATCCTGACGGAAGGACTGAAGGCGCAGGGTGAGGCTTACCTGGATCAGATGAGGGCGTCCATTCCGACCCATACACTGGGCGAGCCGGAAGACATAGGCTATGTGGTGTGTTTCCTGGCGTCGGATGAGGCGAAATTCATTACAGGCCAGACGATCATTGTCGATGGCGGGCAGATTCTGCCGGAGTCGCCGGACGCCTTGCTGTAAGTCATTTCATGCTACTTTAACGAGCCGTTTTTCATGGTGGATACCGTTGGCTTACTCGACAAATTCGATTTTGATATTCCTGTCCAGCACGGCTTCGAGGGTATTTTTCAGTACCCGTTCAATCCGGGCCAAAACCTCGGCGTCAAAGTAGGTGCTGTTGGCATGGCTTGCGCCCAGCATCATGTCTGCGGCAGCTTGCCTGACAAGGGAATAGGGCAGGGTCAGTCTGGATTGGCTCATGTTTTCTCCTCGTTTTCGGGAACAGCTTGAAGTAAGATACAGAGTGTATGGTTATTTATATCATCAGGAAAGCGGCTTTTGCCTTTATCGTGGCGATACGGGCTGTCGGCTATTACCTGTGGAAAAACGACAGGATAGTTTTGCCGGAAAGGGAATGGATGAAAAGCGGGAGAGAAGAGCTGATTGCTTCGGCAAAAAAACGCTATGGCGATGCTGATGGAAAAGAGGCAGTTGCGTGGATCAATGAAAAACTGCTTTCGATGGCCAGCATCAGTGCCATGACCGCGGATGCAGCCATGCAAAAACAGAACCCGGAAGCCTACATGAGAGCCGTTGCGGCCTATGGGGAATCAGCAGAGCTTGTTTCGCAGATCGATAAAATGATGGCGCTCAGGTATACCTTCATGAAGGGCCGGGCACTTTGCCAGTTTCGCGCGTTTTTTCCCGACGACCCGCAAACGCCGGAAGCGGTACAGAAAGGAGTCGCTATCATTGAGGGTGTCATGAAAGAATGGGACAGGGAAAAGGACGCCGAACTGTGGCATGAGATGAAGGCGATTCTGAAGGAGCATAAAGGAACTCCTGAGTGATGTTTGCCCTGTGAGGGAATCCGTTTTTCAAGCAAAATCAGATAGATATTGTTTCTTTTAGGATAAAATCATTGCGATGTGGTTGCCGCCTGGTGAAGCTTGTTCCTGAGGACATTATTTTTTGCCATGAATCGTACTTTTCATTTTTCATTTCAGCATAAGGTCATCATCGTCTTTCTGGTGATTATGAACCTGTCTTTTCTGCTGACAGGATACCTGGCGAAAAATGTGACAGAAAGCATGATCCTGCAGGAGAAAGAAAACAAGCTTCTTTCCATCGCCCGCATCCTGGATGCCAGCCTGCCGCCGATGGGGTTTGACGGGTTGCTGCATCAATACCATGCAGAAGGTGCGTCGCGTGAAGAAAAAATCCGGGTACTGAGCAGGGCATTGCGCAAGGCAACGGATGAAGTGGGCGAATCAGCTCCCGGCCTGGGAGTCGGTTTTTATTCACGCGATCTGGACGCCATTATTACCTACGGCCCAACGATTTCTTTCGGCAAAAATGTCGGCGTAACGATCCCGCCGGATCATCCGGGGCGGGAAGTGATGGAAAAAAACAAGCCGACCGTCCGTTTTGGCACTATGGTGCGCGGCGATATCCTGAATGCCATGATTCCCATCCAGCGTAGCGGAAAGGTGATTGGCTATATCTGGGCCAATGAACTGACAACGGATGTGGCAAGCCAGATGGATATGATGAAGCGCAATATCTTTTTGGGCATGATCCTGTGCTCGGCGCTGATTTTTATTCTCGTTATCGTGCTTTCACGGCGTACCTTGCGTGATATGGGCCGCATTATCGAGGGTGTGCGTGCCATGAAACAGGATTTATCCCGGCGCATCGAAAGTTCCCAGGGCGATCTGGGGGAAGTGGTCGACAGTATCAATGACATGGCTGCCGAAATTGGCAAGGCGACAGAAGAGACAAACAGGGCCGTATCCGTATTGCAGAGCGTCATGGGCAATGTCGATGCCATGATTTATGTCTGTGATCCCCAAACAAAGGAAATCGTCTACGCCAATGTCCGCCTTTGCAATCTGCTGAAACGCGATGACCTGGAAGGCAAGACGTGCCATGAAGTTTTGTATGGCAACACATCGGCGTGCTCTTTTTGCCCGCAGAATAAATTATTTGATGAAGAGGGGAATCCGGTTGCGGGATCGTTCAGCAGCGAGATTCATAACAAGCTGATCGACCGCGATTTCCTCGCAACAGATCGCCTGATAACCTGGCATGATGGCCGTCTTTTACACCTGGAAGTCGGGACAGATGTAACAGAGCAAAATGCGCTGGCAGTTTCTGAAGCGGCAAACCTGGCGCAGCGCGAATTTCTCGCGCGTATCAGCAATGAAATCAGAACGCCGATGAACAGCATTCTGGGAATTGCGCATATGGCGATAGAGGCTGCGCCGTCACCTGCACAGACGGAATACCTGGAGAAAATCCTGCGTTCGACGAATGAACTGCTCTGGATCGTCAATGATATGGTGGATTATTCGCGTATCGGGGCGGGCTCGCTGGTTATTGAGAAACAGGCGTTTAATGTGCGGGAGATGACGGAAAACATCAAAGAGACCATTTTTCCCCGTGCCAATGAAAAACGGCTGGATTTTTGCATGACAGTTGATGAGTCCGTTCCCGAGTATGTGGTGGGCGACAGCCTTCGCCTTTCGCAGGTGCTTTTGAATCTGCTCAGCAATGCGCTCAAGTTCACGGTCAACGGCTCGATTTCGCTTGATCTCCAGGTAAAACCCCTTTCGATGGGCCTGTTAGGGCTGTATTGCCGTGTTGGCGATACCGGAACGGGTATGAGCAAGGAGCAACTGGAAGTCTTGTTCGATCCGTTTTCTTATAGCGACAATACGGCCTTTCGCCGCTTGACAGGCAGCGGACTTGGCCTGGCAATCTGCAAGGCGCTGGTAGAACTGATGGGCGGCAGGATAAGCGTTGAAAGCCAGGCGGGGGCGGGCAGCGAATTTTCCTTTTACGTTGCCTGCGCGCCGTTATATGGGTCTCCCGGCATCTTTGATGAGCAGGCGGGGCAGTGGCGTGATGCGCGCTATGATGGCGAAAAAATCCTGGTGGTGGGGGACAATGCGATTTATCAGGAGATGACAAAAGGGATTCTGTCTTCATTCGGCGCGGAAGTGGATATCGTCAGTAATGGCGTTGACGCGGTAAAAGCCTTTCTGGAGAAGGATTACAGCATGATCCTGATGGACGTGCGCATGCCGGTTATGGATGGCCTGGAAACGACAAGGCGCATCAGGGGAAGTGCAAAACATGATGCCACTTCGGTTCCCATCGTGGCCATAACAACCCATGCCACGCTAGAAGACCGTCTGGCGAGCAGGGAAGCCGGGATGGATGCCCATATTGCCAAGCCCATCAATATGGATGAACTAAAGGGAACGCTCTATCAGCAAATCAGGCTTAGGCTCTGGCAAGTTAATGAGTCCTGAGCCTAAAATATTACTGACGAAACGGAAAGCAGGAAAACGGCTGATACCGTGTCATACCGTTTCAGGCGAGCGTCGCATGCTGGCCCGGCGGGGAGCTTTCGTTGATAAAACTCTCAAGCGTTGCGCGGTGAAACGGCCTTAATTCCTGGAAAAAAACCCCGTGCCGGAACGTGTTTTTTTCGTCCTTGCTGGAATTCCGGATGATGACCATCGCGTCTATCGTGGTGTTTTCGCCTGTTGCCGTATTGCGGATGGCGAATGAAAGCCCGATCTTGTCACCGACTTTTCCCAGGTTGACATTACTTCTCAGCATGAGGCCTGTAAGGCTCACATCCAGCGCCGTGGCGGCAAAGGCTTCTTCCAGGGTTTTGCCATTCACGTTCCAGACCCGGACAGGGATTCTGGTTGCGATGCGGATATCCTTGCGAAGCGGCATCATGCGAATGGTGTCTGGAAACGCCAGTTCAACAAAATTTTGCGGAGTCAGGTAAATATGTTCCACGCATGAAGGGAAGGAATAGATGCAAACACCGGTAAAAATCCGGATATCGACCCGTTCAGCAAGCTTGAGCGGTGCATGGAATCCGTTTCCTTGCGGCATTTTGACAAGAATATAGCGGCCAGGGTCAAACCCGATCAGGGAAGAATAGTATTCGTTTTTTCCTGGGCCGAAGGTAATAAGCTGAAGACGCGTGCCGACTTGAAGATTCATCGCTTCGAAAGAAACACCGCTTTTTTCTTCGGCCTTGCCTGTCATCCGTTTGTTCCTCTTTAACCCATTATTTCAGCGTGTTGAAAATAGAAGTTTAAGCCAGATTCCGTCAGAATCCTTACAAAAAGAAAAAAACAGGAAAAAAATAGGATTTTTTATGTTGGTGAGAGAGAGGGTTTTTTGCGTCATTTTGCTTCCTCGGTGAATCTCATGATGGTTTTCTGTCGTAACATATCGTTTTATTTCGGTCGCCCGCATCAGCAGCGGGATCAGGAGGGTTTTTTGTGACGAAAAGAACAGGTTTTTTCAGGTGGATTGCCTTATTGCTGCATGCCGTACTGGCGATGCCGGTTATGGCGTATGCCCAGAAAATCCCCGTTTCGCCGCCGTTTTCCCTCCCGGCCTGGGTGCAGGCAGTGGGAACGGTGGTGGCAATCCTGCTTGCCGTTGTCATGATGGGATGGCAGTATCACAGCTACAGGAAACGGGATGAGAACCGTGAAAAAAGGCAGGCTGCCCGTGAAAAAGAACACGAATCCGCCGAGATGCGAAGTCTTTTATGTTCTGCGCGGCATGAACTGGCCTTCTTTTACATGAGCTACCGGGAAGGGGCCGGAGAGGTGCTTTTCCAGATACGGGATGGCGGTTACCTTGAGCACACGGTTCCTGTCGAGCATGAACGGTATTACATCTATCCCATCTGCGCGTCCAACATCGGGAAAGTCAGGGATGCCAAATTGGGAACACATATCCTCTTTGCCTATACCATGCAGATCAGGTTCATCGAAGCCATGAAATGGAACAACAACCTGCTCCGCTGGCTCAGGGAAGCACGGAAAAGGCATGTGGAGCACCAGGATGAGGATTCCGGCAAGGCGCAAAAAGAACTTGAAGAAAGCCTCAAGGCGCATGTGCCGAAAATGGCAGCGGCTTTTGACGAAATGGAAGTCGCCACAAAAACCGTTCTGGAATACATCAACGAGGACGGTACCCTCAACCCGCGTAGCAAGCACAAGTTGCACTCGCGGTTTTATTTCCTCAACAGCCCGCAATCCGTCCGTTACAAATAACAACAGGGTTCAGTCCCTGTGTTGCATGCTACAGGCACAGTCTACAGCCTATTTCACCAGTTCAGGGCGTTTCTTGTTGTATACCTCGATATATTCCGTGATGATGCGCTTGGCAGCCTCAGGGCCCTGTATATCGTCAATAACCGTGCTCTTGCCTTCCAGTGCCTTGTACACCGAGAAAAAATGGGAGATTTCACTGGCAATATGGTGCGGCAGTTCATCAATACTGTCGTATTCGTTATAGACCGGGTCGCCATAGGGAAGGGCGATGATTTTTTCATCTTTTTCATCGCCGTCAATCATGCTGATGACGCCGATAGGAAAACACTTGACCAAAGACAGGGGCGCAAGCACCTCCGAGCAAAGCACCAGGACATCAAGCGGGTCATTGTCTGCGGCATAAGTCCGCGGGATAAAACCGTAGTTTGCCGGGTACTGTGTCGATGTATACAGAATGCGATCCATCAGGAGAAGGCCCGTTTCCTTGTCCAGCTCGTATTTAACCTTGCCGCCGCGAGATATTTCGATGACGGCGTAAAAAGATTCGGGAGTAACCCGGTCAGGCGAGATGTCGTGCCAGATATTCATGGATGCGCTTTCGTTTATACACAGTTAATCAAAGGTTCCCCCTCAATCCCGGGGGATTGCTATTTTATAGTTTGAAAAGGCTGGCAGACAAGGCTTTTCACATTGACTTTCCCGATAGCAGCAAAAAAACGGCTGTTTCAGGCGCGGGTTTCCGGTGTTTTTCCTTTTTTGCATTAGACATAATATGGACTGGCTTGTGCCAGAAAAGCCTATTTTCCCTGAATGGCACATTGGTCGGAAAGCCAGCAACCATGCGGTGTTTGGCAGGGTATCAAAAAATACCCCCATGTCAGTGAAAAGGCTGTTATAGTTTCGCGAAATTAGGTTTTGGAGTGGAAGTTATGGGTATTTTCTCCAAGAACGGAATCATCAAGTCAGAGGGTGCTGCACGTTCAATAAGGCAATTAGGCCTGGCGGAGCGGGTCGCAACAGAAAGCGGCAGGGCAGAAAAAAAAGTGTCGAAACGGGCATTTGATTTTGCCGGAGACAAAGAAGCAATCAAGTCTTTTTTTGCGCCCCAGACATTGCAAACCGCGTATGTCCGCCTGAAAACCCGTCTTTCCGAAGTCGGCACCAAATTCGACCCGGAAATGTACGTGGCCGGTGTGACCATTGCACTGGCGTATGTCCAGAGCGAGTCCGGTTTCTTTTCGGATTATGCCGGTTTTATGACATCGTACTTTGGCGACGCTATCAAGCCGCACCTGCTTTCGTTTTACGCAGGCATCTGTAATGCGCCGGATGTGGTCGCCTCAGGCCTGACATCTTACGAGGAGTGCCTCAAAGAGTTCGCCTCGCTGATGCAGATGACGGTTTGACGATGTCCGCTGAGGGGCTGTCTGAACGGCAGCCTTTTTTCTTTTCCCTTGTTCTGAAGGGATGCGCAAGCCCGTCAGGGCTTTTTTTGCGTGTCGCCCATTTTTTCCTATCCGGCTTTCTCACGCGCCCCCAACTGCAGGCATAGTCGGACTGTTGCAAAAAAACAACAAAACAGCCTTTCCCAAAAGCGGCCTGTAAAACGCCCCATGCCCGCTTTGTCATAAGCCAATCGCCGCCAAATCCGCGCCAATCCTTGCTCACTTCGCTTTTGCCACTGTTTTATGAATCCGGTTGCAATGCCCGGTAACAAAAAGCAGGCGGTCTTCATGTTGCGGGCGTTATCACGTCTTTTTTCATATCCGGAAAACAGGCAACAAAACCGAGGCTTTTTGCGCATAAAAGTGGCGCAGTGTAAGGAATTGTAACGCGAAAATTGCTGCTGGCAAATCCGGAAACAGGCTGGTGCGCCTGCAACCGGATTCATAAAAAGAAGCCAATCGCGGAGCCGATGTCGGGCATATCTGGTGAAAGAGCGTGGCGCAGGCGTATTTGGCAAAAAACAGGGAATGAACTGATCCCCCCATTCCAGGAGAAAGGAACTGCAGCATGGCAAGGCATTGTACCCCCCGGCAGGCCCGTTTTACCCTCACCCCCATAGCGGCAGGCATTGCCGTGCTCTTTCCCATTTTGTTTGCGCTTCCATCCGCGCAGGCGGTTGACATTACCTATCCCGCTGACTCCAGCTACTATAACAGTGGCACTTTCTCTCCCGGCGAAAATGGGAGCCTTTCCGATAATAATGTCACGATCAACAGCGGCGCGATCTCCCAAAATGTCTACGGCGGATGGTCTTCCACTGGCAGTAATGCTGTTACCGGAAACACAGTCACCATGAATGACGGCACGGTCAGTGGCAACGTCATCGGCGGGCAAAGCACCAGCGGCAGCGTTACGGGCAACAGCGTGATCATAAACGGCGGAACGGCAAGCGACCTCGTCATCGGCGGGCGAAGCCTCTTCGGCAACGCTACGGGCAACAGCGTCACCATCAGCGGTGGCACCATCACCCGCAACGTCTACGGGGGCAACAGTTCTGGCAGTAACGATGCCACAGGCAACAGCGTGACCATATCCGGCGCCCCCATCTTCGGCAGCAGTTCATCCCTCTACGGGGGGGCTACCAGCAGCGGCGATGCTCGTAGCGGCAACACCCTCAATCTTTATTCTCGTATTTCCGTGGCGAATGTGCAAAACTTCGAAAACTATAACTTCTATTTGCCCTCTACCCAAGCAGCAGGCGACCCTGCCATACTCACCGTGACGGGTACCGCCGCACTTGGCAGCGCCGCTACCGTCCACGTCGGCATCGATGGCAGCTCGTCAGCA
>JAVBTJ010000048.1:0-10056 GCA_031556215.1 Oxalobacter sp. | reverse complement strand
AAAATGGATCGCTGGCGGCAGGTCAACGACAGGCTGTGTGAAATACTGGGATATGCCCAAAACGAAATCGCCCGGGTCGGCTGGCAGGCGCTGGATGTCTCAGGATGCCTGCCCGAAGAAATAACCGGATTCGAGCAGATGGTAAAAGGCGAAATCGATGAGGTGTATCTGGAAAAGCAGCTCTACCGCAAAAACGGCGAGACTGTCGATGCCGATATCCGCATTTGCTGTGTGCGCAAATCGGATTATTCCATTGATTATTTCATGGTCACGCTGGACGATATCTCCAAACGCAAGGAGGATGAACGGCAAATCCAGCGCCTGAGCAGGCTTTATTCCGCCATCAGCCACTGCAACCAGGCCATTGTCCACTCCACTTCCTTAAATGAGATGTTTGAGAAGGTCTGCCAGGCCATTATCCAGCATACCGACATGCACATGGCCTGGATCGGCAAGCTGGATGCCCGGACCGGCCATATTTACCCCATTGTCGTATGCAGTTCGTCCGACGAATTTGCCGACTTTACCCGAAAAACCCATTTCAGTACCTCTCCCAACAAAGGCAATGGGCAGGGAACCGTAGGAAGATCCGTCCGAGAAAGACGCCCCGTCTGGGTTCAGAACCTTGGCAGCGACAACTCCATGCTTTTCTGGCAAAACGCCCTGCTCATGCACAATGTCCACTCCATCGCGACCCTGCCCCTGACGCTGGAAGACGAGATTTTCGGCGTGCTGAATATCAGTTCTCCTCTTCCGAATACGTTTGACAACGCCGCGCAGGATCTGTTTGCCGAAATGGTGAGCGATATCGAGTTTGCCATCGCAAACTTCAAACGGGACGAAGCTCGCCTGCAGGCCGGTAACGCGCTTCGCGAAAGCGAGGCGCGTTACCGGACGCTTTATGCCGAGCGCATGGACGCGGAAAAAGAAATCCAGCGCCTGAACCGGTTTTACCTTGCCTTGAGCGAATGCAACCAGTCTATTATCCGTTGCCAGACACGCGCCGAATTATTTGAGCAGATCTGTGTCGATCTGGTGCTCCATGCCGGAATGCGAATGGCATGGGTCGGGCTGATTGATCCCCTGACAAAGATGGTGCGTCCTGTCGCATCGCACGGCGATGATCTCAATTACCTGGAAAACCTGCAGGTCTGCGCCGATGAAAATCATCCGGCAGGCATGGGCCCTGCCGGGTTTTGTATCCGGGAAGGCAAGCCATACTGGGTACAGGATATGCGCGGCAATCCCCTGATGGAAAACTGGTTGCGCTACCTTGCCGACTTTCCATGGAACTCGATGGCTATTTTGCCGCTGCACCGCAACAACCAGGTCATTGGCATTTTTACCCTCTATTCGGAAGACGAAAACGCCTTTGACCAAGCCTCGAAAAACCTGCTTTCCGAACTGCTCAACGATGTGAACTACGCCATCGAGTTCTTTGAACGGGAAGAACAGGTGCATCAACTGGCACACTTTGATTCCCTTACCGGCCTGGCCAACCGCGTCCTCCTGCGGGAAAAAAGCGAACAGACCATCAGCCTGGCCCAGCGTAGCGGAAAACCGTTCGCGCTGATTTTCCTGGACCTGGATAATTTCAAGGCTGTCAACGACTCACTGGGTCACAGCGTTGGCGATGTGCTGCTGAAACTGTTTGCCGAACGGCTCACGACTGTCATGCGCAAGCAGGACACTATCTCGCGCCAGGGCGGTGATGAATTTGTCCTGATCCTGCCGGAAACCGATATCGACGGCGCCTCCTTCCTGGCTGACAGGCTTTTAGGCATTGCCGCACAGCCTTATGTGATAGAACACCATGAAATCAACATGACGGTTTCTATCGGCATTGCTCTCTACCCGAAAGACGGCGCCAATTTTGATGAACTGCTGCGCAGCGCCGATACCGCCATGTACCGGGCAAAAGAAGGCGGCCGCAACAATTTCTGTTTCTTCACTAACGAAATGCAGGTTCACTCCATGCGAAGGCTGGCCCTGGACAACGCCATGCGCCGGGCCATCGACCGTAACCAGTTTACCCTGCATTACCAGCCGCAACTTTCTCTTGAAACCGGCGAAATTATCGGCATGGAAGCCCTCATCCGCTGGAACCACCCCGAAATGGGCGCCATATCGCCAATCGAATTCATCCCCCTTGCCGAAACCAACGGTGAAATTATCCGGGTCGGCGAATGGGTTTTGCAAACCGCCATCAGGCAACTGAAAACCTGGCAATCAGACGGGATAAACAATATTGACATGTCGGTCAACCTGTCTGCCGTCCAGTTCCTCCATCCCCGCCTGACGGAAGTCATTCTCGGCATACTGGAAGAAAACGAAGTCCCGCCTGAGACCCTGCAACTGGAACTGACAGAGGGCGCGACCATGGAAAACCCGGCATTGGCATCCGACATTATCAATTCGCTTCACCAGAACGGCATCCGGGTTTCCATTGATGATTTCGGGACAGGATACTCTTCTCTGGCCTATCTGAAACGCTTTAACGTAGACAACCTGAAAATCGACCGTTCCTTTGTCCGGAATCTGCCATTTGACCAGGAAGACATCGCTATTGTGGACGCCGTCATATCACTGGCAAACAGCCTCAGAATGGTTATCGTTGCCGAAGGGGTAGAAACAAAAGAGCAACTGGCATTCCTGCGGGAAAGGGGATGCCACCAGATACAGGGATACTTCCTTAGCAAGCCGCTTCCGGCCGACGAGATTCCCGGCTTTTTGCAGGCACACAAAAAGGAAAACTGGTAAGACACTACTTTTTGCTGGCTATCTCATAAAAACGCATGGTGTTTTCAAACGCGGAGATATATTCTTCGGCGACATTTTCATTGAGCATCATGGAAAACTCGGATTCGCGCGCAATAACCAGCCGTTTCTGCAACGCTTCCTTCTGGGGATGCGTTTCAATAAGGGACAAAAGCGTTGCACGCATCGCCCGGATGGTACCAGCCATTTCGTCAGTATTCGGCATGAAGTTCTCCCCCTGTCAGTTGCCGCGTGGGAAAACAATATAACATAAATACACTACCCGTATTTCCCGCAAAAAAAAGCGTGAGGGGCAAAAGCCTTCTCACGCCATAAAGACTGTTCAGTTCGAAAACTGTCAGCCCACCTCACTACAAAATCAGTTCCTACATCATATTGAAGAGCGACATCCCCTGAATCATCATGAAACTCTGCTGCGCCGCCTGCAGGGTTGTCTGCTGCATGTACAAATCGGAAATCGCCTTGTAATAATCCAGGTCTTCCAGTTCGGAAATGGATTCCGTATACAGCAGATCCTTGTCCGTGCCGGACGTATTCAACGCATCCAGTTCTTTCAGTCGCGTACCGGCAGAACCCCGCGCAGTCAGTATCTGATCCAGCCCCGAGGCCATATTGGCCAAAAGCGCTTCCAGGCCCAGCGCCAGATTGGTGCTGGCACCGTCTGATTTCAGGCTGGTGCCCTCAAGGAGATCAATGGCTTCATTGATATAGGCAAAAATATCATTCCTGACCGGCTTGCCCGGCGTAATATCCACCGTATCCCCATCGGATACCTCGTTAGTGATGGAAAACCGGATGCCGTCGATATCCACTTCCATGATATTTTTTTCCGTACTGGTGTAAGGGTAAGTACCCGGGACAGCAGGCAAAGGCGGATTCACTGGCGGCGCATTGCCGTCCGCGTCAATCTGGGTATAGTCAGCCGGATACGCCGGCATCTTGACGCTGCCGTCCCCGTTATAGCTGACCTTGGCACGCTCCAGGATATAACTCGAAACAGGACTGTCCCCGGTAAAGGTCACCTTGTAGGTATAGTCACCCAGCTTGGTTTCATCCTTGATATCCACGTCGATCATCAGGTCGTTCCTGCTTGGCGTCACGGTTGACGCCGTTGTGCCCTTGATGCCCATGAAGAGCGTCTTTCCAGAATCGGTAACCGGCATCTGGCGGGCTGCGTCCACCTGGAGAAAGCGCCTGCCGTCATCTCCCTTGTAAGTCACCTTGCCTGCAGCCGTCTGGTCAAACGGCTGCGTCCCGACCTGGTTGCCGGAAAACAGGTAATTGCCGGTGGCATCCCGCGTATTGGCATATCCCACCAGTTCGTCACGAATCGCGCGAATCTCGTCCGCCGTCACGCGAAGCTGGTCTTCAGCATAGGCCGCATTACCGGCAGAAACCAGAAGGGTATGGATATTCTGAACACGGTCGCCAAAATTGCTCAGGATGCTTTCCTGAAGGTTTAGCGCATCTTTCGCATCGCCCCGGTTGGAGGCAAACTGCGTGTTCATGGATTTGCCCTGCTTCAAGTCAAGCGCGCGGGCTGCCCCTACCGGGTCGTCTGCCGGGGTCAGGATGCGGGTATTGGCCGATATGTGCAACTGGGTTTTATTCAGTTGCGTCTGAAGCGTGGACAGACGCTGCAGGTTCTGCCCATAAATCATGTTGTTGCTGATACGTGTCATGAAAGCCATAAGGCACCTCTGATTAATGGGTTTTGCGAAATGAAGGGCAAGGCGCACGGAGCGCAGTAACCGAGGCATATCTCACGATAGACGAGGTTGCGAGCACCGCGCAACGCGGCAATTCGTTCGCAAAACCCATTAATCAGAGGTGCCATCACTTACTCCGTCAGAAAATGGCCAGTATCGAGTCAAACATTTCGTTTGCCGTCTGGAGCACCTTGGTCGCCGCATTGTAATTCTGCTGATAGCGCATCAGGTTGATGGCCTCCTCATCCAGGTTGACCCCGGACTCGCTTTGCTGTTCTTCATAAATCTCGTTTAACAGGGTCGCCGTCGATGTACTCAGAATTTCCAATTCGCGCGTTTTGGCGCCCACCCTGTTGACCAGTTGGGAATAGGCCCCCTGGTAGGTGGTCGTGCCGTTCATCGTCCTGGAATCCTGCAACGATGCCAGCGACAGCATGTTGCGGTTGTCGCCTGTGCCGCCGGTATTGGGTTCAACATAAAAGGTATCGCCCGCCTGCGGTTTCCCGGTAATGTTGAAGGTAAAGCTGCCCAGTGCAATGGTCATGCCTTCTTCATAGGCAAAGGTATCCGGTGAATCAACGGTTTTCGTTGTCCCATCCGTATAGGTCACCGTCACGGTACGGTTGGGCGCCACAACCAGATCACCAGCGCCATCAACCTGAACCGTCAGTTCCAGGTTGGGCGGAACCGAGGGAATGGTTGCGTCAGGATTATTGAGGGCAACCAGCGAACCCTGTGAAATCTGGCCCGATCCAACGTTGTTTTCGCCTGCCCCGGTACGGACGGTCAGTGCCGCGGCAATCTTGTTGGGGTCCGTGATCAGGACTTTCAGGCTGGAAGCGACTTCGCCCAGCGGCTTTAATACCAGCGAATCGCCTGCCACAAGCCCGTCTGCGTTGAATTCAACCCCGTCAATTGTCACCGGCATGCTTTTGCCATCCCAGGTTGAGCCGTCCGCCAGGGTCACATTCCTCTCGGCACCGCTGAAAGTCGTGCCGTCCGACTGGCGCGTGATCCTGTAGTTGGTTCCATCAAATTCCATCAGGTAGTTGCTGGCCACAAGCGATTTGACATCCTTGATGTTGGCAATCGCCGAACCGCTGCCCGAAGCATTGCCGACACTCGTTTCGGTGACATAGCCGAAATAATCCTTACCCACTTCCCCGTTCATATCCTGCCCGAGCTTGTGCTGGGCGTTGAAGTCATATGCCAGGTTAATGGCTATCAGGCCAAGCTGGTTGAGTACCGGATCAAGCTCAGCGGCACGGTACTCCATATACCCTTTTATGTTGCCGCCTGTCAGCAGCTTTTCGGGAATTTCAACCTTGACGCCGTTATTGATATAGCCGATCTCGACGCGATCCGGGTCTTTGGTTGAGTGTTCGGCATACATTTCAAACGACTGGTTGTTGATAACCAGCGGCTGGCCGTTGCCGATGTAAATATCCATGCTGTTGCCGTTTGAAACCGTCCTGACGCCGATTTCCTGCGAAAGCTGCGAAATCAGGTAATCCCGCTGGTCAAGCAGGTCGTTTGGCTCCGGGTCGGTAACGGCAATCTGCGCGCGGGCAATCTGGTCGTTTATCTTGGCAATCTCATGGGCATAGGTATTAACCAACTCCACGCTGCCGATCACCCGCGAATTGATCATGTCAAGCTGTTCGGTCAGCTGATTGGCCAGGTTGTTGTAGCGGCCAGCCAAAATCTCCGACTCCGAGATCATCGATGTCCGGGTAGCGGAAGAAGCCGGTGTGGATGCCACAGCCTGGACAGAACTGAAAAAATCCTGCAACGCAGGCGAAATCCCGGCCGTAGCGTCGGCCAGCTTGCTGTTGATACTCTGGATCAGGCCGTAATGTGTATTTAAGCGGCTCGATTCCGACTGGGTGTCATTAAACTGCTTAGCCAGGAATTTGTCGTACACGCGACGAACATCGTCAAGCTGCGTGCCGCCTCCCACAAAACCAAAAGCATACCGCTGCCCCGGAACAGCCGATTGCAGCACAACCTGACGGTTGTAACCGTCTACGCTGGCATTTGAAATGTTGTGGCCTGTCACACTGATCGCGTAGTTCGCGGATAACAATGCGCTTTTGCCAATACTGTAGATATTTGCCATATTCAATTCCCCGTATCTCTACAGATAATTACGACCATTCATCCCATAACTTGAGGTGGCCGTTCATCTTTTCTTTTCAAGGCCTTATCAGCCCTGGGACACCCGGTTGATCACCCGCACCAGCTTGGAACCGTATTCCGGATCCGTTGCATATCCTGCCCGTTGCAAGCCGTAGGCAAAAGCCGCCGGGTTCTGCGTGTTCATCACGTTTTTATAACGCGGGTTCTCGCTTAACAGTTTCGCATAATCCCTGAAAGAATCGGCATAGGAATCATACGCGCGGAATTTCTCCACTTTCTTTATCATTTTGCCATTTTCAAATTCCGATGTCAGTACATCCACCGTCTTGCCGCTCCAGCCGTTGGCCTTGATGCCGAAAAGGTTATGGCTGGGCGAACCATCCGCATACCGCATCTGCTTTTTGCCCCATCCCGTTTCCAGCGCAGCCTGCGCCAGCATGAATTCAGGCTGGATGCCCGTTGTCTTGCTGGCCTCTTTCGCATGTGACATCATTTTGTCCGTAAAGGCTTTCACATGATCCTGCGCCGATGAGGGTTTCTCTTCTACCGCATTCACGCCCGGCAACTTTATCCCCTGCTGCTGCCTCGTCACCGCATCCGCTGCCTTGCTTTCCGAACGGAAGGAAACATTCCTGCCATGCAAGAGCGCCGTTGCCTGCTCCCTGGCTGACCCGGCGCCCATCGAGCGGTAAGCCTCTGCCGAAACCGAACTCCGGCGCTTGTTGATATAAGGCTCGGTTGCCTCGGCATCAAGCTGCCCTGCCGCCACCATCTGCTTGAGCATCTGGTCTGCCAGCCCCATCCCCTGTTTGGCAACCTGCTGGCCGATCTCTTCATCCAGAAGCTGGGTATAAAGCTTGGTCGCCTGCGAATTGAAAAGGCCGTCCTGCGGCAGCGACTCCCGCATGTTTTTCAGGATCATCGAAACGAAAAGCGCCTCAAACTGCTGTGCAGCCGCCTTCATGGCCGCTGGCGACTTGCTGTCCTTGTTCGCCGCAGCCTTGATGGCATTCAGGTCACTGCTATTGATAGCCTGTGTTGCCTGAGAAGAAACGTTGTCCGTAATGCTGCTCATATATTGCCTGTCACGCTTAAACTTTGGGCTGCATCAAATCACTTCCAGTTCGGCACGAAGCGAACCGGATGATTTCATCGCCTGCAAAATCGCCAGCAAATCCTGTGGCGTTGCCCCTATCGAATTCAACGCCTTGACGACATCCGCAAGCGTTGCCGCCTTGTTTAACAGGATCACCTCACCCTGGTCTTTTTTGACCTCAATTTGCGCGTTCTGAACCATTGTCGTTTGCCCCTGCGAGAAAGGCGCTGGCTGGCTGGCCGCATTTTCCGCATTGACGATCACCGACAGGTTGCCGTGTGAAATCGCGCAGGTATCCAGCGTCACCGTCTGGTTCATCACGACCGAACCCGTGCGGGCATTCAGAATCACTTTCGCTGCCTGCACTGCGGGTTTCACATCCAGGTTTTCCAGTTCGCCAATAAAGGCTACCCGCGCATCCGGGCTTTGCGGCGCGCGCACCTTCACTACCCGGCCATTGACGGCAGAAGCCGTTGTCATGCCAAAACGGGTATTGATGGCCCCCACCATCCGGCTGACGGTTGAAAAATTGGTATCCGTCAACTCCAGCGTAATCGTGTCGCCCGCATTGATGCTGGTCGGCACCTCGCGCTCGATGGTGGCGCCATTGGAAATACGCCCGGCAGCCAGGTGGTTGACTTTCGTGCTGCTGCCCCCGGCAGAACCGCCTGCGCCGCCGACAACCATATTACCCTGCGCGATGCTGTAAACATTGCCGTCCGCGCCTTTTAACGGCGTCATCAGAAGCGTGCCACCTTTCAGGCTCTTGGCGTTACCGATAGAGGAAACGACCACATCCACCGTCTGGCCCGGCTGGGCAAAGGGCGGGATCGTCGCCGTGACCATGACAGCCGCCACGTTTTTCAATTGCAGGCTGCTGCTGTTAAACGGCACCTGCACGCCAAGCTGCTGCAACATGTTAATCACGCTCTGGACGGTAAAAGGCGTCTGCGTAGTCTGGTCACCGCTGCCGTCCAGGCCAACAACCAGCCCATACCCGACCAACTGGTTGGTACGCACCCCCTGGATTGTCGCCAGGTCCTTGATGCGCTCGGCATAAGTCGGCACCGATGCAAAAAGCCCCAGCCCCAGTAAAAATGCAGCGACAGCTTTAACTGATATAGACATGTCTTTTCCTGTCCTAAAACGGCAGTACTGAAAGGAAGAAGCGGGAAATCTTGCTGGCGACCTCTGCAGCATCCAGGCGGGTATTGGTGCGGTATTCAATCCGCGCATCTGCTACCCTGGTTGAGGCTACCTGGTTGCCAATCGAAATGTCGTTGGGATCAACCACGCCCGAAAAACGGATAAATTCCGAACCATTGTCCATGGCAATCTGTTTTTCACCGCTGACAATCAGGTTGCCATTGGGCGCGACATCAATGACGCTCACAGCAACCGTGCCACGAAAGACGTTATTGGCGCTTTTGGCAGAAGATTCGTCGTATTCGCGCGAGCCATTGGCACTGGCGGCCATCCGCTTGAAGTCTTTGTCGAAGAAATTCGGCGTACTGTAATTGGCGGAATTGCTCCTGTCGCCCGTATCATTGCCCGCCTTTGTCGCCGTATTGCTCTCGGTAATCACAATCGTCAGGTTATCCCCCACCAGGCGCGCCTTGTGATCCTCGAAAATCGGCCGATAGGCATTCTGGTGGAATATCGCGCCATTGGCGCCAACGGCTGGTTTGGCATACTGCGCCTGGCTACCCGGCCTTTGATGGGTAATGGTATCCGGCGTCATCGCACAGCCACCCAGCAAGAGCGCCGACAGGGCAAAAACCGTTAACCTTCTCATAAACCGCCTCCTACCGTTACAACTGCGTCAGCCGGGCCAGCATCTGATCGGATGTCGAAATCACCTTGCTGTTGATTTCAAACGCACGCTGCGCAACGATCATGTTCACCATTTCTTCAGCCATGTTGACATTGGATTGCTCGACATACTTCTGCAAAAGCGTACCGGAACCATTCAAACCGGGCGTATTCACATTCGGCGCACCGGAGGCATTCGTTTCCGCAAACAGGTTTTCACCCAGCGACTCCAGGCCACCCGGATTGATAAAGGTCGCCAATTGTATATCGCCGATCTGGGTCACCTGGTTCGACCCCGCTGTTGTCACCGTGACCACGCCGTCGCGTGCGATGCTGATCGACGTCGCATCCACCGGAACCACAATCGTCGGCTGAATAGTATAACCGCTGGCCGTCACCACCTGGCCCTGGTCATCCTTCATGAAAGAACCGTCACGCGTGTAAGCCGTGGTGCCATCCGGCATCAGCACCTGGAAAAAACCCTTGCCCTGGATAGCCACGTCCAGATCGTTTTCCGTCTGC
>JAVBTJ010000057.1:0-17869 GCA_031556215.1 Oxalobacter sp. | reverse complement strand
CAGAGCCAGAGCCAGAGCCAGAGCCAGAGCCAGCGCCAGAGCCAGAGCCAGAGCCTGTGAAGATGGTTGAGCCGGAGGCAACCGTTTCCGTTGAAGGAGACGATGTGGCACTGAAACTGGATGACGGTGATGAACCGGCAGATGATGCTGTTGCGGAAGACGAAGACGAGGTGTCCCCATCGCTGGAACTGGATCTGTCCGATATCAATCTGGAGCCGCCTGTTGCCGCAGATGACGAGGATGATGATTTGCCGGATATGGCGCTTTTGGCCAAGTTGGAAAAGCCGGAGTCATCCAACGCCGAGATGGCCGCCAAGCTGGAATTGGCGATGGCCTATATCGACATAAAGGACAAAGACGGCGCGCGGGAATTGTTGATGGAAGTGATTGAGCGTGGCACGCCAAAGCAGATTGCAGAGGCAACCCAGGCGATGCAAACAGTACTATCCTGATATGTTCCATCGGGATCGGGTATGGTAAGGTGCTGCCATACCCGATTTTTTTATTTTCGGATTGACTGACAACATGAAGCGGATTGCACTGGGCGTTGAGTATGACGGCAGCCTTTGGCGGGGCTGGCAGAAGCAGCCTGACGGACATACGGTTCAGAACCGCCTGGAAGAAGCGCTGTACCGGTTTACGCGTACCCGGATTGCCACGGCCTGTGCTGGAAGAACCGATGCCGGTGTGCATGCGCTTGAACAAGTGGTGCATCTGGATACGGAGATTGAGCGCGACCCTGTTTCATGGGTGCGGGGTGTCAACTCCTTCCTGGAACATTCGATTGCGGTCAGATGGGCCTGCCAGGTTCCTGGCGGGCAGGATGGATTTCATGCCCGCTCCAGTGCTATTGCCAGGCGGTACTGCTACGTGCTTTACAATAATCCGGTTCGTTCCCCCTTGCTGAAAAAACGGGCAGGATGGGTGTTTCGTCCCCTGTTGCTGGAACCCATGCAGGACGCTGCCCGGCATCTGCTGGGGGAACATGATTTCTCTGCTTTCCGCGCGGCGGAGTGCCAGGCGATTTCGCCGGTCAAGACCATGAACCATATCGGTATTGAAAAGCGGGGAGACCTGTTTGTCTTCACCTTTGAGGCCAGTGCTTTTTTGCATCATATGGTGCGCAATATTGTCGGTTCCCTTGTTTATGTTGGAAAGGGCGACTATGAACCGGCCTGGATCAAGGTGCTTTTAGAAGGAAGGGATCGGAAAAAAGCCGCGCCGACCTTTATGCCGGACGGCCTGTACCTGGCTAAAGTGATATACGACAGGAAATGGAATTTGCCGCAGGCTGCGGATGATTTCATGCCTGTCCTGTAATGACGGACTTATCAGAGGTTCCCAAGATGAAACGCCGTACCCGAATCAAGATTTGTGGCTTGACCCGTCCTGAAGATGTTATGGCGGCAGTGGCAGCAGGAGCCGATGCTCTGGGCTTTGTCTTTTACCCGGAAAGCCCGCGCTATGTCACGCCTGAGGTTGCACGGGAACTGATTGCAGCAGTGCCGCCTTTTATCACCACGGTCGGTTTGTTCGTGAATGCCCAAAAAGAGCAGATTGCACAGACAGCCGCGCTTGCCGGTATTTCGCTTTTGCAGTTTCATGGGGATGAAACCGGAGATGATTGTGCTCAGGCCGCATCATTGGCCAATCTGCCGTTTATTCGCGCTTTCCGTGTTAAACCCGAAACAAATCCGCAGGATTTGATACAATACGAGCAGCAATATCGTGCTGCCAGCCGTCATTTTTCCGGTTTGTTGCTGGATTCTTATTCAGACGCATATGGTGGTACAGGAAAGGCATTCGATTGGTCTCTCATATCAAAAGAAATCGCGCATCAGGTCGTTTTGAGTGGTGGCTTGAGCGAACAAAATGTAGCTGGCGCAGTTAAACGCGTACGGCCCTATGCTGTCGACGTCAGCAGTGGCGTGGAAAGCAGCCGGGGCATCAAGGACGCCGGGAAAATCCTTCGCTTTACCAGCGAAGTCAGTGCGGTAGACAAGACTTCCTGACAAAACCCGCATAACCCGGCAAGACCGTGTTTCCCGGAAGGGAATGCGAAAAACGCCAGACAATGAGAGAAAATCATGAAAAACCGTTTAAATACGCGCGATAGCCGTGCGCTGCCCCGTAATGCCGCCTATACCCTGCCGGATGTCCGTGGACACTTTGGCCAGTACGGTGGCATCTTCGTATCAGAGACGCTGATTTATGCACTGGACGAGCTTGCCCTTTCCTATGAGCGTTTCAAAAATGATCCGGCCTTCCTGGCTGAATTCCGGCATGAACTGAAACATTATGTAGGGCGTCCCAGCCCGATTTATCATGCCGCTCGCTGGTCTGAAATGCTGGGGGGGGCGCAGATTTATCTCAAGCGTGAAGACCTGAACCATACGGGGGCGCACAAGATCAATAATGTCATCGGCCAGGCGCTGATGGCAAAACACATGGGTAAAAAACGCATCATTGCCGAAACGGGTGCCGGGCAGCATGGCGTTGCAACTGCGACCATCTGCGCCCGCTTTGGCCTGGAGTGCATCGTTTACATGGGCAGCGAGGATGTCAAGCGCCAGGCGCAGAACGTCTACCGGATGAAGCTCCTGGGTGCGACTGTCGTGCCGGTCGAGTCCGGCTCAAAAACACTGAAAGACGCCCTGAATGAAGCCATGCGCGATTGGGTGACCAACGTGGAAACCACCTTTTACATCATCGGCACGGTTGCCGGCCCCCATCCCTATCCGATGCTGGTTCGGGATTTCCAGTCGGTCATCGGTGAAGAATGCCTGGTGCAGATGCCTGAAATAACCGGGCGACAGCCGGATTATGTTGTGGCCTGCATTGGCGGTGGCTCCAACGCGATGGGCATTTTCTACCCCTATATCGACCACGCAGAGGTGACACTGGTCGGGGTTGAGGCAGCTGGCGATGGTATCGAAACCGGCAGGCATGCGGCTTCCCTGACGGCAGGTCTGCCTGGCGTGCTGCACGGAAACCGAACCTATCTTTTGCAGGATGAGGGTGGCCAGATTATTGAGGCGCATTCCGTTTCAGCCGGGCTGGACTATCCGGGAGTCGGCCCGGAACACGCCTTTTTAAAGGACAGTGGCAGGGCGCAGTATGTTTCGGCAACGGATGAAGAAGCGTTAAAAGCCTTCCATGACTGTTGCCGGATTGAAGGCATTATCCCTGCGCTGGAATCCAGCCACGCCCTTGCCCATGCCGCAAAAATGGCGCCAGGACTGGGGCGGGACAAGGCGATTTTAGTCAACCTGTCAGGACGGGGGGACAAGGACATGCATACGGTTGCCCAGCGGGCAGGAATCCAGTGGTGATTTCATTTCATTTTATGAAAATCACATTATCTTGAAATCATCAGAAAGGATTCATCATGTCACGCATACAAAAAACATTTGCCAATCTTCAGAAACAAAACAAAAAAGCACTCGTTCCCTTCATGACAGCCGGTTATCCCGAAGCGGATGCCACGGTTTCCCTGATGCATGCGCTGGTCAGGGGCGGGGCCGATATCATTGAGCTCGGCGTTCCTTTTTCCGATCCCATGGCGGACGGGCCGGTTATCCAGCGGGCATCCGAACTGGCACTGAAAAACGGGGTCAGCCTGCGCGATATCTTCCGTTTTGCTCAGGATTTTCGCAAGGATGATGACCATACGCCCATCGTGCTGATGGGATATGCCAACCCGATTGAGCGCATGGGCGTGGAAACCTTTGTCCGGGAAGCGCACCGTTCCGGCATTGATGGCGCCCTGATTGTGGATTACCCGCCCGAGGAATGCGAGCATTTTGCTGCGTTGATGAAGGCGCATGAGATGGATACGATTTTCCTTCTGGCGCCGACTTCAACCGAGGCCAGAATGAAGCAGATTGGCCGGATTGCCAGTGGCTATGTGTATTATGTTTCATTAAAAGGGGTAACGGGTTCGGCGAGCATCAATCCTGATGAAGTTGCCGCGGCCATCCCGTTAATTAAAAAACATGTCCCGATTCCGGTCGGGGTGGGTTTTGGCATCCGTGACGGTGAGACAGCCCGGGCGATTGGTTCGCTGGCGGACGGGGTTGTTATTGGCAGTCGCTTGATTCAAGTTATTGAAAACGCAAAGAAAAATAATATTAATGGCGATGTGGAAGCCTTTGTTTCCGGCATCAGGAAGGCGTTGGACGGGTAAATGCCTGTTGGCGAAATGCCGTCAAAACAGTATGATTCTGCCGAGGGGTTAATTGTCTGTATTAATTGACGGATTAACCCGGCATCATCATTGACATACAAACCCGGCCATTCTTTTTTCCGGAGCGGCAGGGTTATCAGGAGATTTTATGAGTTGGCTAGATAAACTGCTTCCTCCGCGGATTCAGCCACATGCGACCAGCGGCCGCAAGACGGTGCCAGAAGGCTTGTGGGTCAAGTGCCCATCGTGTGAAACGGTTTTGTACCGGACCGATCTGGAAACGAACACCCATGTCTGCCCGAAATGCAGCCATCATATGCGGATTCGCGCACGTGAAAGACTGGATGCTTTGCTGGATGCGGAAGGCCGGTATGAAATTGGCCATAACACCCTGCCGTTTGACGCCCTGAAATTCAAGGACAGCAAAAAATACCCGGAACGCCTGAAATCCGCCCTGGAAGCCACAGGCGAAACCGATGCACTGATCGTGATGGGCGGGGCAGTCAGAACCCTGCCGGTTGTGGTGGCCTGCTTCGAATTCGAGTTCATGGGCGGTTCCATGGGGTCGGTTGTGGGCGAGCGTTTCGTCAGGGGCGTGCAGACGGCAATCGAACAGCGGGTGCCGTTCATCTGCATCACGGCCAGTGGTGGCGCGCGCATGCAGGAAGGCTTGCTTTCCCTGATGCAGATGGCCAAGACCAATGCGATTCTGACCAAGCTGGCGGAAAAAGGGCTGCCCTATATATCGGTTCTGACAGACCCGACAATGGGGGGGGTTTCGGCATCTTTTGCCTTCGTCGGCGATATTGTCATTGCCGAGCCAAAGGCGCTGATCGGTTTTGCCGGGCCGAGGGTGATTGAAAATACCGTCCGGGAAAAGCTGCCGGAAGGGTTTCAGCGCGCAGAATTCCTGCTGCAAAAAGGCGCCGTTGACCGGATTGTGGACAGGCGCGAGATGCGCGAAGAACTTTCCCATTTGCTGGCCATCCTGCAAAACCAGTCAGTTGAGGCGGTATCCTGATCCATTGACCAAGCATCATCATGGCTGGCATTGTTCCTTTCCTTATGCGTCCTTACAACCCTGCCGTGTCCGGTAGGGTTGTCGTTCATGGCTGCGGTAAAAACCGGATGCCAGGGGTTATGCCGGAAGGGATTTTGTGAGCCAGATTCATTTTGATACCCTGACAGAGTGGCTTGCCGGTATTGAGCACCTTCACCCCAAGAACATCGAGATGGGACTGGAGCGTGTCCGGGTGGTCAAGGAACGCCTGGGCATCCATTTTGATTGCCCCGTTATCACGGTAGGGGGAACCAACGGGAAGGGGTCTACCTGCGCCATGATGCAGACCATATGGCAGAAGATGGGCTATCGCGTCGGGTTGTATACGTCGCCGCATATCCATCATTTCGAGGAACGCCTGAAGATAGACGGCCAGACGGTTCCTGAAAAAACCTTTGTCCAATATTTCAAGAAGGTGGAAGAAGCACGCGGAGAGACGCCGCTGACCTTTTTCGAGTTTACGACACTGGCGATTCTCAACATCCTGGCGGATGCCAGACTGGATGTCGTGATCCTGGAAGTCGGGCTGGGCGGCAGGCTTGATGCCGTCAACCTGATCAATGCCGATGTCGCCGTTATCACGAACGTGGATATTGACCACGTTGATTACCTGGGCGATACCCGCGAACTGATCGGCTATGAAAAAGCCGGTATTTTTCGCAAGGGCAAAGTTGCCGTCTATGGCGATTATGCCCCCCCGCACTCACTGACGGAGTATGCAGCCGGGATCGGTGCGGATCTTCTCGTGCTGGGGCAGGATTACAATTCGGTTTGCCAGGGGGGCTACTGGAGCTATATGGGGCCGTCAAGACAGTTTGATAACCTGGATCTGCCTGCCCTGGCTGGAAAAAACCAGGTGAAAAACGCGACCAATGCCCTGATGGTGCTTGAAGCCATGCAGGATGTGCTGCCGTTTGACGAAAAGGCCGTCCGGGTCGGGTTGTCGCAGGTTTATCTTCCGGGCCGTTTCCAGCGATTGCAGGAGGAACCCGTGGTTATCCTGGATGCGGCGCACAATCCCCATGCGGCGGTTGTCCTGGCTGAAAACCTGCACGGCATGGGGGCGTTTCATGCAACTTATGCGGTTTTTGGCGCCATGTCAGACAAGGATATTGATGGCGTGATTGCGCCATTAAAAGACAGCGTTGATTTCTGGTACATTACGGGCCTGCCCCTGTTGCGGGCGGCTACCACGGAAATGCTGAAAGAAAGACTGCTCGCGGCGGGTGTCAGGGAAGACAGGATACGGCTTTTTGACGCGGCGGCGGATGCGCTGGCCGAGGCAAAGATCAACGCACGGAAAAATGATAGAATAGTAGCTTTCGGGTCCTTCTGGATTGTCACTGGCGTAACCCAGAATGCGTACCCCGATTCATTAAGATCATGAATAGATGACATGAGCCGGTTTTCTTTTTTTCGCCGAGGCAAACCCGAAGCAGCCGACACGGATTCATCCCCTGCCGACGGGGGGCATTTCACGCCGGGTAATGCAGGCAGAAAAAAACCGGGAAAACCTTCCGATATGGATGATCCCATCCTTCCCGAAAAGAAGCGGGCAAGGAGACGCCTGGTCGGGGCAGTGACCATTACGCTTGCGGCCATCATTGTGCTTCCCATGATTTTCGATTCAGAGCCGCAAACGGTATCGCAGGATCTCCTGATTGATATCCCTTCCCGCGACAAGCCTTCCCAGACGGTTTCTCGCGAGAAGGAGTCCGCAAAGAAAAAAGCGGAAGATACCCCCGCTTCAGCCCCTGCCGACAAGCCCTCCAGTGAGCCTGCTTCTCCTGCGCCGGAGAAAAAAGAGGCCGCAGCGAAACCGGCTGAAGGGGGGAAAGATAAACCGGCAGAAAAAGCCGTAGCGAAGCCGGAGGCGAAAACAGAGGCAAAGCCGGAAGCCAAAGCAAAAGCGGAAACCAAACCGGAAGCGAAAGCCGATACCACCAAAAAACAGGCTGATCCCATTGGACAACTGATTGCCCAACAGCAAAGTGTCGACAGGAAAGACGCTGGACAGGGCAAATTTATCATCCAGGTCGCTGCCGTATCCACCCCGGAAAAGGCAAAGGAAGTGCAGGACAAGCTTCAGAAAGCCGGGTTGAGTTCGTACACACAGAAGGTTGCCATGAAGGATGGCGGCGAGCGTATCCGGATACGGATCGGGCCGCTGCCGGACAAAAAGGAAGTGAACAGCACCTGTGCCAAACTGGGCCAACTGAAGCTGCCTTGTACACTGGTTAACTGAGAGCGATTGGGAATGGATCAGAGGTTCCTTTGACGGCATTTGACTACGTATTGCTGTTCCTGCTGGGATGTTCGGTGATTATCGGAACCATGCGGGGATTTCTCAGGGAAGTGATTTCCCTGGCAAGCTGGGTCGCTGCCTTCATTGTGGCCAATATGTACGGGGAAGCGCTGGCGCCCATGCTGCCCAAAGCACTGCCGGGAGAAACTGCGCGCCTGATCGTTTCTTTTGTTGTGCTGTTTATCGGTGTCCGGATTGCGATGCTGTTACTGGCAAAGGCGGTTGATGCCCTGATCAGCGCGGGAGGGCTTTCAGGGCTGAACCGGAGCCTGGGGAGCCTTTTCGGATTGGCGCGCGGTGCGCTTCTCAGCCTGGTTCTGGTTTTGCTGTGCGGTATGACAACTCTTCCCCGGCAGCCTTTCTGGAAGCAGGCCATGTTCAGCCCGATGGCAGAACGGGTCGCCATGATGGCGCTGCCCTTTTTGCCCGAAAGCATGGCGAAGAATATAAGGTATTGAAAAACAATTCTTTTTTAAAAAGAATTACAATGTTACTTTGACCCACGGGTCATTTTTAAGCAAGGAGTCCACAATGTGTGGCATAGTCGGTATCGTTTCACAGTCCCCGGTCAATCAGCTGATTTATGATGCGTTGCTGCTGTTGCAGCATCGTGGTCAGGATGCTGCGGGTATTGCAACCTCAGCCAGCAACAAGTTTGCCATGTACAAGGCAAACGGCCTTGTGCGGGACGTCTTTCGCACACGTAATATGCGGGCGCTTCCCGGCAATGCCGGTATCGGCCACGTACGTTATCCGACGGCAGGATCGGCATCAAATGAAGAAGAGGCACAGCCTTTTTACGTCAATGCGCCTTTCGGCATGACCTTTGCCCATAACGGCAACCTGACAAACTGGGAGCAGTTGAAGGTTGAGATGTTCAAGAACGACCGGCGGCACATCAATACCAATTCGGATTCCGAAGTGTTGTTAAACGTGCTGGCACATGCCATCGAGGATACCACCACGGGTTATTCGCTTGATCCTGCTGCGCTTTTCCGTGCGGTGGAGGTGGTTCACAAGCGGGTACGGGGTGCTTACGCTGCGGTTGCCCATATTACCGATGCCGGTATTCTGGCGTTTCGCGATCCTTACGGTATCCGCCCGCTTTGCATTGGTTTCCTGGAAACAGACAAAGGCACGATGGAATACATGGTTGCGAGCGAGTCCGTTGCACTTGAAGGGCTGGGTTACCGCTTCTTGCGTGATGTCCAGCCGGGCGAGGCGGTCTTTATTGACAACGATGGTCACCTGTACCACAAGCAATGCGCCGAAAATCCGGTTCTGACCCCCTGCATTTTTGAATACGTTTATCTGGCCCGTCCCGATTCCCTGATGGATGGCGCATCGGTTTATACTACCCGCCTCAAGATGGGAGAGCACCTGGCCGACAAGATCAGGCGGGAAATCCGTTCAGGCGACATCGATGTCGTGATGCCGATTCCGGATTCCTCGCGTCCGGCCGCCATCCAGTTGGCCCTGAAGCTGGATATCGAATACCGCGAAGGATTCATCAAGAACCGCTATATCGGCCGCACCTTTATCATGCCAGGGCAGGCAACCCGCCAGCGCTCTGTCAAGCAGAAGCTCAATGCCATCGGTTCGGAGTTCAAGGGCAAGAGTATCCTGCTGGTGGATGATTCCATCGTGCGCGGGACAACCAGCCACGAAATTGTCCAGATGGCACGGGATGCGGGTGCAACGCGTGTTATTTTCGCTTCTGCCGCGCCGCCGGTGAAATATCCCAATGTCTATGGCATTGACATGCCGACGCGCAATGAACTGATTGCCTATGGTAGAACAGATGAAGAAGTCCGCCTGGAAATGACAGCAGACGCACTGGTTTACCAGGATCTGGATGCGCTGAAACAGTCCATCATGGATGTGAATCCGGCGATCAAAAATTTCGAGGCATCCTGCTTTGACGGTAACTATGTTACCGGGGATGTCACGCCAGCTTATCTGGATCGCCTGGAAAACGCAGCCAAGCGTGAGCGTCCGCCTGAACTGGAAGAGATGGTTCGCTCGCAATTGCCGCTTTCCCTGGCACATGTGGATTAAAAAGTAACCAGCGGAATTGGCTTATGCCTGTCGAAAAAAAATACGGATTTACCACATCCGTGCTGCACAGTGACCGCAGCAAACCCATTGAGCACGGCTCATTGCACCGCCCGATCCATACCTCGGCGACGTTTTCCTATGCCAGCGCATCGGAACTGGCTGCGGTTTTCCAGGGCAGGCAGCCGGGCTACCGCTATGCGCGGCAGGGCAATCCGACTGTCGGGGCGCTGGAAGACAAAATCAACCGGATGGAAGACGGTGTCGCGACCCTCTGTTTTGCCAGCGGCATGGCCGCCATCGGTTCTTTGTGCCAGTCCCTGTTAAAGGCGGGGGATCATGTCGTTTCATCCGTTTTTCTCTTCGGGAATACCCGTTACCAGTTCAATACCCTGTCCGGCCTTGGTGTTGGTGTCGATTTTGTCGATGCCACTGAGGTTGCCAATGTTGAAAAGGCATTGCGTGACAACACGCGCATCGTCTTTATTGAAACAGTCGCCAATCCACGCACGCAGATAGCGGATCTGGAAAAAATCGGCGCGCTTTGCCAGAAAAGGGGCATCTTGCTGGCTGTCGACAACACGATGGCCTCTCCCTGGCTTTTCAGGCCGAAAAACATTGGTGCCGCCCTTTCGATCAATTCGCTGACCAAGTTTATCGGCGGACATGGTCATGCTATGGGGGGAAGCGTGACAGATACGGGGTGCTTTGACTGGAACCGCTATCCCAACATCGCTGAGGGAATCAAAAAATTCCCTGCCGCCCAGTGGGGAAGCGCGCAGATCCGGGGCAAGGCGTTGCGTGATTTTGGTGCCTGCCTGGGGCCGGAAAGCGCGCATCATCTCGCAACAGGTGCAGAAACCCTGGCCTTGCGCATGGAACGAAGCTGTGCAAACGCCCTGGCTTTGGCGCAGATGCTGGAAAAAGAAAAAGCCGTCCGGACGGTTTACTATCCCGGATTGCCAGGCCATCCGCAGCATGCACTGGCGAAAACCCTTTTCAGGGCGTTCGGCGGCATGCTGAGTTTTGAAATCGATGAAAAGGTGGATCTCTTTTCCTGCCTGGATCGTTTGAAGATCGGTATTTTTGCCAGCAACCTGGGCGACACCCGGACGCTGGTCAATCCGGTGGCGCATACCATCTATTACGACATGAGCGAAGCGGCGCGTGCCGAGCAGGGGATTGCCGGTTCACTTGTCCGGGTTTCGGTCGGCATAGAAGACACGCAGGATATTCTGGATGATTTTCACCAGGCACTTTCTTTTTGAGTCATGAGCAAAGCTTTTGTCAGGGAAACCGATTCCGGTGATGAAGAGGAACACGCGCTTCCCTCGCTGCCTGCCGGGTTCAAGAATTACATTACGCCAGCCGGCCTGAAAACCCTGAAGGACGAGTTGCTCCAGCTTATTGATGATGAGCGTCCCGAAGTCGTCAAGGTCGTTTCCTGGGCGGCTTCCAATGGCGATCGTTCTGAAAACGGGGACTATATCTACGGGAAGCGCCGTTTAAGGGAAATCGACCGCCGTATCCGCTTTCTGATCAAGCGGATTGAATCTGCCGAAGAATTTGACCCGAGTATCCATTACGGCAACGAGCAGATATTCTTTGGCGCGACGGTGACTTATGAGCGCCATAGCGGCGAGGAAAATACCGTGACGATTGTGGGCGTGGATGAAATTGATCCCCTGCAAGGCAAGATCAGCTGGATTTCACCCGTTGCGCGTACCCTGACCAAAGCACGGGAAGGGGATACCGTTATGCTGAATACCCCTGCCGGTATGGAAGAACTCGTTATACTGGAAGTTTCCTATCCCGAGGCAGTTTAACCGCCCGTTTGCCTGTTTGACCGCTGGGCTTCCCTGATACAAATTTATCCATGAACCAGCCGCAGAATATTTTTTCCCATGTCCCCCGCCAGGCAAGACGGGCCGGGAAAGCGTCATTTCTTCCCATGACGCGGGAAGAAATGGATGCGCTTGGCTGGGATGCGTGTGATGTTATCCTGGTGACGGGCGATGCCTATATCGACCATCCGAGTTTTGGCATGGCGTTAATTGGCCGCTTTCTGGAAGCGCAGGGTTTCCGGGTCGGCATCATCAGCCAGCCGGACTGGCATTCGGCGCAGGCATTTCGCGCACTTGGCCGTCCCCGACTGTATTTTGGCATTACGGCCGGCAACATGGATTCCATGGTCAACCGCTATACCGCCGAGCGGAAAATCCGTTCGGACGATGCTTATACACCGGGCGGCCAGGCGGGCAAACGGCCTGACCGTGCCGTGCTGGTCTACTCGCAGCGTGCAAGGGAAGCCTATCCCGGCACGGCCATCGTCATTGGTTCCATCGAAGCCAGCCTGCGCCGGGTGGCGCACTATGATTACTGGTCTGATACCGTCAGGCGTTCGGTTCTCCCGGATTCCAAGGCCGATATCCTGTTATACGGCAATGCCGAGCGCGCGCTGGCGGAACTGACACACCGTCTGGCCGCCGGAGAGAAAATCGGGGATATCCGTGATTTGAGGGGAACCGCCTTTCTGGTTCCCGGTGGCTGGAAACCGGCGGAAAACTGGCAGGAAATCGACTCGACCCGTATTGATGCGCCGGGCCAGGTTGAGCGTCACAAAAATCCGTACCAGGGCGATGAGGATGCTGCGCCCTGTGGTGCCGGTACAGAAAAAAGGGGGGGTAAAAAAATCCTCAGCCACCCAACCCGCGCAGACAAAATTGCCGCAAGGCTGAAGGAAAATGCCAGCGCCGTTGTTCGTTTGCCCGCTTTTGAGGCGGTAAAGGATGATCCGGTTCTGTATGCCCATGCCTCTCGGGTCATGCATCTTGAATCCAATCCGGGAAATGCCCGCGCGCTGGTTCAGGCCCATGCCGACAGGGATGTCTGGCTCAATCCGCCGCCTCTGCCGCTGACGATGGAAGAAATGGACGGCGTTTTTGGCCTTCCGTTTGCGCGAGCGCCCCATCCCTCGTATGGCAGGGAACGTATCCCTGCATGGGAGATGATCCGTTTTTCCGTCAACATCATGCGGGGCTGTTTTGGCGGCTGCACATTCTGCTCCATTACCGAGCATGAAGGCCGGATTATCCAGAGCCGTTCCGAACCGTCCATCCTGCGGGAAATTGAAGAAATACGCGACCACACGGAAGGGTTTACCGGCGTCATTTCCGACCTGGGCGGCCCATCGGCCAACATGTACCGCATGAACTGCCGCGATGAAAACATCCAGCGCCTTTGCCGCCGCCTGTCGTGCGTCTATCCCGCTATCTGCGCCAACCTGGAGACGGATCACAGTAAGCTGATATCGCTTTACCGCAAGGCAAGAGCCTTGCCTGGCGTCAAACGCATCCTGATTGGTTCCGGCCTGCGCTATGACCTGGCCGTGCGTTCTCCCGAATACATTCGTGAACTGGCGGCGCACCATGTGGGGGGATTGCTGAAAATTGCGCCCGAGCACACCGAGGAAAATGTCCTGTCCAAGATGATGAAACCGGGGATCGGGGCTTATGAAGAATTCCGACGGATGTTTGAGCGGTTTTCAAAAGAAGCCGGAAAAGAGCAGTACCTGATTCCTTACTTCATCGCTGCCCATCCCGGTACAACCGATGAGGATATGCTCAATCTGGCGTTGTGGCTGAAAAAGAACAACTTCCGGCTTGACCAGGTTCAGACCTTCATGCCGACCCCGCTTGCGATGGCAACGACCATGTACCACAGCCGTAAAAACCCTTTGCAGAAAGTGACCCGTGATGCAGAGCCGGTCGAAACCGTGCGAAAAGGGCAGGTTCGCCGCCTGCACAAGGCTTTTTTACGGTATCACGATCCGGATAACTGGCAGCTTCTGCGGGAATGGCTGCGCCGTCATGGCCGGTCAGATCTCATCGGCAATGGCCCGCACCACCTGGTTCCGGCGTGGAAATCCGCTCCCGTGGGTCTTCGCAAAGGGCAAAAGACCCTGCCGGGAAAATCCGCCACTGAAACCAACGCGGCAAGACCTGCGAAGGGAACGGGCCAGCCAGGAAATGCCAAAGCCGGAAAATTCGCCGCAGGCAGCCGTCACCGCAAGGGCGTGCCGACTCGCTCAGGGCGAAAATAGCAGGACAGAAACGGTTTTTTGCATTATTATGAATTCAGGACAAAAACAGCGCCGACAGTGCTGGATAAAGTGAGAAAAACCGGATTTTTCCCTATAAAGAGGGGGAAGAGTCCTTTATGTCATTTCAGGAAGTTGATGAACAATATCCGTAATTTTTCCATTATTGCTCATATCGATCATGGCAAGTCGACCCTTGCCGATCGCATTATCCAGATGTGTGGAGGACTTTCCGATCGTGAAATGGCAGACCAGGTGCTGGATTCCATGGATCTTGAGCGCGAGCGCGGCATTACCATCAAGGCACAGACCGCCGCCCTGTCGTACAAGGCAAGAAACGGGCAGATTTATAACCTGAACCTGATCGACACCCCGGGACACGTTGACTTCAGCTATGAAGTCAGCCGTTCCCTTTCCGCCTGTGAAGGCGCGCTTCTGGTTGTGGATGCCTCGCAGGGCGTTGAGGCACAAACTGTTGCCAACTGTTATACCGCCCTTGAACTGGATGTGGAAGTTTTGCCTGTCTTAAACAAGATCGACCTGCCTTCTGCCGACCCGGACAATGCGCGTTCCGAAATTGAAGACGTGATCGGGCTGGATGCGTCTGAAGCCATCCTTTGCTCGGCCAAGACAGGGCAGGGCATTGAAGATATCCTGGAAGAACTGATTGCCAAAGTGCCTGTGCCGGAAGGCGACCCCAATGCGCCGCTACAGGCATTGATCATTGACTCCTGGTTTGACAACTATGTTGGCGTGGTCATGCTGGTGAGGATCAAAAACGGGGTTGTGCGCCCCAAAGACCGGATTCAACTGATGGCGACCGGTTCACTGCACCAGGTGGAAAGCGTCGGTGTTTTTGCGCCCCGTTCACAGAGCCGCGACCTGCTCTCAGCCGGGCAGGTGGGTTTTGTCATCGCTGGCATCAAGGAACTCAAGTCTGCGCAGGTGGGCGATACCGTCACGCTGGTTTCCAAACCCGCGGCAAAGCCACTGCCGGGTTTCAAGGAAGTGCAGCCCCAGGTATTTGCGGGTCTTTTCCCTGTCGAGGCCAACCAGTACGATGCCTTGCGTGACTCGCTGGAAAAACTGAAACTCAACGATGCCTCCCTCCAGTATGAACCCGAAGTGTCGCAGGCACTGGGATTTGGTTTCCGCTGCGGTTTCCTCGGGCTTTTGCACATGGAAATCGTCCAGGAACGCCTGGAGCGGGAATTCGACATGGATCTCATCACAACGGCGCCGACCGTTGTTTACGAGGTGGTGCTGAAAAACGGGACACTCATCCAGGTGGACAACCCCTCCAAGATGCCGGAACCCGCCACCATCCAGGAAGTCCGCGAGCCGATTGTTACCGTCAATGTCTATGTACCGCAGGAATATGTCGGCCCGATGATGACGCTTTGCAACCAGAAGCGCGGGCTCCAGATGGACATGCACTATCATGGCAAGCAGGTTCGGCTGGTCTATGAAATGCCGATGGCCGAGATCGTGCTGGATTTCTTTGACCGAATGAAGTCGCTCTCGCGCGGATATGCCTCCATGGAGTACGAATTCAAGGAGTATCGCCCGTCAGACGTGGTGAAGGTCGATATGCTGATTAACGGCGACAGGGTCGATGCGCTTGCCATCATTGTGCACCGTTCCAATGCCCAGTTTCGTGGCCGGGCTGTTGCATCAAAGATGCGGGAACTGATTCCGCGGCAGATGTTTGATGTGGCGATCCAGGCAGCGATTGGCTCCACCATCATTTCGCGTGAAAATGTCAAGGCATTGCGGAAAAACGTGCTGGCCAAGTGTTATGGCGGCGATATCACCAGAAAACGTAAACTGCTGGAAAAACAGAAAGCGGGCAAGAAACGCATGAAACAGGTTGGATCGGTAGAAGTACCGCAGGAAGCCTTTCTCGCAATATTACAAGTGGACGAGAAATGAGCTTTCAGACAATTCTGAGTAATTTTGCACTAATCCTTTTTGTTTTAATGATCGTCACGGGAATCATCTGGTTCCTGGACGTTTTCCACCTTGCAAAGAAGCGCCGCCTGGCCGCTGATAACGCACTGTCAGCCTGGGACGCCCGGCAGGAACAGTTACGTGCGCAGGGTATCAAGCCCGACGAAAACGGGCGCGAGGCGTTAAGGGAAAAACTCCTGAAGCAACCCGTCTGGATTGAATATTCCGGCAGTTTTTTTCCGGTGATTGCCGTGGTTTTCTTTTTGCGGTCTTTCCTGTACGAGCCATTCAAGATTCCATCCAGTTCCATGTTGCCGACGCTGGAGGTGGGTGACCTGATCCTGGTGAATAAGTTCACGTATGGTGTCCGTTTGCCCATCATCAATAAAAAAGCCGTCAGCCTCAATGATCCCCAGCGTGGCGACATGGTGGTATTCAAGTACCCCCGGGATCCGTCGCTTGACTATATCAAGCGCGTTGTCGGTATTGGCGGCGACAGGGTGGTTTATCGCAACAAGCAGCTGATTGTGAATGACGTGGTTGCCAAGTACCAGCCCATGCCGGATTATCTTGACCCGGAGCGCCTCAGTTATTCCCGGCAGTTCATGGAAATCATCGGATCGCAGGAACACCGGATACTGAATGACGATGGGGCGCCTTCCTACGTCCCCAATCCGGACTTATTCCCGTACCGGAACATGTGTTCATACAATACAGACGGATTTGCCTGTACCGTGCCGCAAGGGCATTACTTCATGATGGGCGATAACCGGGACAACAGCCTGGACAGCCGCTACTGGGGATTTGTGCCGGATGAGTATGTTGTTGGAAAGGCTTTTTTCATCTGGATGAACCTCTCCAACATGAAGCGGATTGGCAGCATACATTAAAGGCAAGAGGCTCGGTATCAGAGAGGAACAGACTGTTCATGGAAAAGCTGGAATTACTGCAGGAGCGCATCGGGTATGTTTTCAGGGACGAAACGCTCCTGAAAACCGCCCTGACACATCGCAGCTACAGCAGCCATCATAATGAGCGGCTGGAGTTTCTGGGCGACTCCATCCTGAATTGCGTCATCGCAACCCTGCTGTACGAAAGATATGCCGATCTGGATGAAGGCAGCCTGTCCCGCATGCGTTCCAACCTGGTTCGGCAGCAGGCGCTTTTTGAAGTGGCGCAGAAGATAGGGGTTGCCGCTTTCCTGAGACTGGGGGAAGGGGAACTGAAAGCCGGTGGCTTTAACCGCCCGTCCATTCTGGCCGATACGATGGAGGCGCTTTTTGGCGCGGTTTTCCTGGATGCCGGGTTTGATGCCATACAGAAGATCATTCGCAACCTGTTTGTTTCCTTCCTGGATGAAATTGATCCCAAAACCTTTGGAAAAGATGCAAAAACCCAGTTGCAGGAATACCTGCAGGGGCGTCGGATTGCCTTGCCGGAATATCATGTTGTCGCTACGCACGGCGCCGCGCACAACCAGGAATTTGATATTGAATGCCGGATTCCCAAACTCGACATACACGTATTCGGTTCCGGAAGCAGTCGCAGGGCTGGTGAGCAGGAAGCCGCCAAGCAGGCGCTGGAATTGATAAAATTGATGTCAGCAGAAGAGACAGTACCGGTATCCAAAAACAAAAAACGGGAGATGCAGCTCAAGCTGGCGGGTATTGCGACCATACAGGAAAATGAGTCCGTAAAGCCGGAATCGTCCAATGAGCGAAAATGAGGCCGACCGATGACAGATAAAACAGGTTCAGATGCTTTCCGCTGCGGTTATGTTGCCATAGTCGGGCGGCCCAATGTCGGAAAATCCACGCTGATGAATGAGCTGATCGGCGCCAAGGTCAGCATTACCTCCCGCAAGGCGCAGACCACGCGGCACCGGATCATGGGGATTCAAACGGATGAGGATACCCAGTATATCTACATCGATACACCGGGTTTCCAGACGCGCCACAACAATGCCCTGAATAAAAACCTCAACAAGACCGTCAGCAACACGCTGACGTCTGCAGATGTGATCCTGTTCCTGATTGAAGCCGGTACATTCGGTCCGGCAGACGAGCAGGTCATGGAGATGATTCCCAAAGACGTGCCTGCCATTCTGGTCATCAACAAGACCGACCGCATCAAGGACAAGGCGGCTCTTTTTGCCTTTGCCGAAGGCGTAGCCAACCGCCATAAATTTGCCGCCATTTTGCCGGTATCTGCCCG
>JAVBTJ010000083.1:0-4905 GCA_031556215.1 Oxalobacter sp. | reverse complement strand
CCAGGCAGACAGCTTGCGTGCAATGGAACGGGGATTCAAGCCACCGGCATGGAGTTTTGAGACAAAGCGGCGTATCTGGTGGTGCGTCAGTTTTTCCAGGGGAATATCTTCCGCCATTTCCTGCAACTGAAGCAGGTCGCGCCGGTAATTGCTGACGGTGTGCACGGAAAGTTTTCGTTGCGTCAGGAGACTGTCAATATAAACATCAATGGCCGCCTGATCCAACATGCCGGTTTTACGCAGTAAGGCACATGAGGGCGGCACTGGCTGTTCGGGATATCTCGGACAGGAAATCCGTTGCCATATCAGAGCGGAATCGGGTTTCATCCGGCGAGCCCAGTACTAGAAGCCCGAACGTGCCGGTTTCCGTTTTGAGCGGGATCAGCGCAACGGATTCGGCAGAAATGGCTTCACCAAACCAGCGGCTGGCTTCAAAGTCATTGTTTTTCCCGCAATAGGGTGCCGGAAGTCCCTGCGCGAAAATCCGGATGGACTCAGAAATATCCTGTGTAAACCATTCTTCTGCATAGGATTCATCAATCTCCCAGAGACGAAGGGTGGCATGCGGAATGGAAAAAATGGATTGCAGTTCGGAAATCAGGGCCTGTGGCCGGTCAGCCTCCAGTTCTACTTTCAGGATGGCGCGCGTCCATTCCTGAATCCCGTACATCAGCGTATCGTTGTCGCGGGCGATCCGGACAAGTTCGGCAATGCGGAGTTCCAGCCCCTTGTTTTTCTCCCGTATGATTTCAATCTGCCGCTCCTGCAGAGAAATCGCCCTGCCCAGAAGCGGGCTGGCCAGATGGATATTCGCCAGCAATTCCGCATGTTCATTAAAAAAATTCGGGTTATCCTGTAAATAGGCGGCAATAAGGGCAGAATCAGGGTTTTGCGTCATGATTTGATTAAAATAAGAACTGGATTAGCTAAAACCCTGATTTTACATGACATGTGGCAACCTGTGCCATTTTCAGACGAAAGACTGCGCATGAAAACGTATGCTATTGGAGACCTGCAAGGATGCCTGCATCCGCTTCAGCGGCTGATGGGGAACATTGAGCGTGAAACGCCGGACGCGCGCTATCTCTTTGCCGGCGATCTGGTCAACCGGGGCCCGCATTCGCTGGAAACGCTCCGCTTTGTCCGCGATTTGGGCGACAGGGCTGTCTCGGTTCTGGGCAATCATGACTTGCATCTTCTCTCCCTGGTCGCCGGGGCACGGAAAAAAGAAAAACTCGGGTCGCTCAAAGCGGTTCTGGAGGCGCCAGACAGGGATGAATTGATCGACTGGCTGCGTTTTCGCCCGATGGTGCATGAGGAAAAGGGCTGTCTTTTAGTCCACGCCGGTGTGCTGCCCCAATGGACGCTTGAGCAGACGATGGCTCTGGGGCGGGAAGTCGAGTCTGTGCTGCGGGGGGCAAACTGGCGGGATTTTATGCGGGAGATGTATGGCAACCAGCCTGCCCGGTGGGAGGATAACCTGGCAGGGGCAGACCGGTTGCGCTGTATCGTCAATGCCCTTACCCGGCTGCGTTTTTGCCGTGAGGACGGGGAAATGGAATTCGATGCCAAAGAAGGCCTGTCGGAGGCCCCGGCGGGCTTTTTTCCCTGGTTTGACATCAGGGCGCGCCGTACCCGGAACGATACGGTCATTTTCGGGCACTGGTCTGCACTGGGATTGCTGTTACGTCCCAACCTGATATCACTGGATACCGGCTGTGTCTGGGGCAGGCAGCTTACCGCTGTATGTCTTGAAGACCGGGCTGTGCATCAGGTTGAGTGTCAGGATATTTGCGCAACGTATTAACCCGGGATCAGAAGAGAAGCGCCTTACCTCGCCATGTTTTCGTAAGCAATCCGGCCTTCCACGATGGTCATCCTGACTTGTCCGGTAAGTTCTTTCCCGGTAAAAGGCGTATTTTTGCCCTGGCTGGCAAAAACAGAAGGATTCACTCTCCATTTTATTGCCGGGTCAAAAAGGCAGATATCCGCCATATATTCCGGAGAAAGTTGTCCGCAAGGGATTTGAAGGATTCGGGCAGGGTCGCTGGTAATCTTGCCGATGGCTTTTAAAAGGGCATCCGGTTTCTGGGCCTGTTCTTCTGCCCATTTCAGTGCCAGCGGCAAAAGCAGTTCCAGGCCGGTTGCGCCGGGTGTTGCCTCGCCAAAAGGCAGCATTTTTTCATCATCGTCTACTGGCGTATGATCCGAGCAGATTGCATCAATGGTGCCGTCCCAAAGGCCGAGGGAAATCGCATTGCGATCTTCATGGGAACGGAATGGCGGCAGCATCCGGGCATTGGAGTCGAAAAAATCAACATCGTTTTCTGTCAGGTGTACATGGTGCGCACCGACATCGCAGGTGATGGGCAGGCCTTCTTTTTTGGCATCGCGGACAAGATGAATGCCCTTGGCGGTGGAAAGGCGGCACAAATGCAGGCGCACGCCAGTCTGGCGAACCAGTTCAAACAGCATATAAAGTGCGATGGTCTCCGCAATGGAGGGCACGCCGGACAGCCCAAGCCTTGCAGCAACCGGGCCAGCGTGGGCGATGCCGGAGCGCCCGAGCCAGGCATCCTGCGGCCGGAGCCATACGCAATAATCATAGGTCTTTGCGTATTGCATGGCCCGCATCAGCATTTCCGTATTGCGGACAGGATTGGCTGCCTGTGAAAAACCGATACAACCGGATTCGGTCAGTTCTGCCATTTCTGTCAGGGATTCCCCTTTCAAACCGGCAGTCAGTGCGCCCAGCGGGTAGACATGGGCCTGATAAAGCGATTTCGCGCGGTATTTCAGCATCTCAACCAGGCCTGGCTCATCCAGAACCGGATCCGTATCAGGCGGACAGACCAGGCTGGTTACTCCGCCATGCATGGCCGCATTCATTTCGGATTCGAGGGTTGCCTTGTATTCATATCCGGGTTCACGCAGGCGGGCAGACAAATCAACAAAACCGGGCGAAACGATAAGACCTTCGGCGTTAATAACGCGATCCGGCGTAAAGCCGGGATGGAGTTGACCCGGCTCTGCAACAGCCAGTATCTTGCCGTTAGCGGTGTAAATATCCTTTTTGCCGTCGATGCCATTGGCAGGGTCAATCAGGCGTCCGTTTTGAATATGCAGTTTCATTTGAGTGAGTCCTTGGAATCCTTTGAACGGCTGTTCAGAAATAGGTGTGCCATCAGTTTCCTGCCAGGATACTCATGACCGCCATCCGCACGGCGATGCCATAGGTGACCTGGGAAAGAATGACCGCCTGGCTGCCATCTGCCACAGCGGAGTCGATTTCAACGCCCCGGTTCATCGGGCCGGGGTGCATGACAATCGCATCCGGTTTTGCCAGGGCAAGGCGCTCAACCGTCAGGCCGTAATTCTTGAAAAATTCCTGTGCCGACGGCAATAAGGCGCCGTTCATCCGTTCGTTTTGCAGGCGCAGCATGATAATGACATCGACATTTTTGAGTCCCTCTGCCATGTTGGTGTACAGGCGGATACCCATTTCCTCCATGTGGGAAGAAACCAGAGTGCGTGGGCCGATCACCCGCACTTCCGGCACGCCCAGGGCTTTTAAGGCATGGATGTCGGATCGGGCAACCCGGCTGTGCAGGACATCGCCGACAATAGCGACCGTCAGGTTGGAAAAATCCTTTTTGTAGTGACGGATCGTAAACATATCCAGAAGCCCCTGCGTGGGGTGGGCATGCCGTCCGTCACCGGCGTTGACGACATGGATATGGCGCTGCCGGTTTTTTTCCAGGTGTTGTGCAATCAGGAAGGGCGCGCCCGACTGGGCATGCCGGACAACGAACATGTCGGCATGCATGGCCGTCAGGTTATCTATTGTATCTAGCAGGGACTCGCCCTTGCTGGCGCTGGAAGCATCAATATTCAGGTTGATGACGTCCGACGACAGGCGCTTTGCCGCAATCTCGAATGTCGTGCGGGTGCGTGTGGAATTTTCAAAAAAAAGATTGAAGACACTTTTCCCGCGCATCAGCGGCACCTTTTTGACTTCCCTGTCCGAAATGCTCAGAAAGGACGCCGCCGTATCCAGGATATGGGTCAGGATATCACGGGGGAGTCCTTCTATGGTTAACAGGTGTTGCAGTTCGCCGTGCTGGTTTAACTGGGGATTAGGCATGTTCCACCGTCAGTGAAAAAATGTTGTCGTCAGTCCGGTGCAGTTCGAGCACCTGGTTTTTCGGGATCGATACGGTCAAGGCCACAAAATTAGCGGCAATCGGCAATTCCCGGTCACCCCGGTCAATCAGGGCAGCCAGCAGGATTTTTGCCGGACGTCCATAGTCAAAGAGCTCATTAATGGCTGCGCGGGTTGTCCGGCCTGTGTAAAGTACGTCATCAATCAGCAGGATGGTTGTGTTTTCGACATCAAAGGCAATCTGCGTGGGTTTCACCGCTGCAGGAAGGCCTTTTTGCGCGTAATCGTCCCGGTAAAACGAGACGTCAATAAAGCCCAGTGCGTTTTCAAGCTTCAGGTCTTTGGACAGGCGCTCGGCTATCCATGCGCCGCCTGAATGGATGCCGACCAATGCCAGGTTGGGCGTACCGGCCAGCTGGGACTGTATTTGCTGTAAAAGGGTTTTGTACAGCGCTTCTGCGTCAAGATTATCAGGAAGTGGATTCATCAAAGTATTGTTGCAAAATGAGGGCTGCCGCATGTGCGTCGTCTGCTTCGCCCTGTTTAAAATTTAAAATACATGAAGAAAAACGCTCATCTACCAGCACAGTACCAATACCGAAGCGACCATGCAACTGGTTTGCAAAACGGCGGCAGCGTTTTGTCATGTCATGTGCTGTCCCATCCGCGTGAAAAGGCAGCCCGACAACAAGACTGGTGGGCTGCCATGCTGAGATAAGGGATTCTATCGCATGAAAGCGACC
>JAVBTJ010000037.1:0-3994 GCA_031556215.1 Oxalobacter sp. | reverse complement strand
AGTCGGCGCTGAAATTCAGCGGGCTTCTGTAATGGGCACTGAGCATAAAGAAACGGAGCACCTGTAAATCATAGCGTTCACTTATGTCCCTTACGGTAAAGAAATTGCCCAAAGATTTGGACATTTTCCGATTATCAATGTTTAGAAATGCATTGTGCATCCAATAACGTGCAAAGGTTTTGCCATTAGCCGCCTCACTCTGGGCAATCTCGTTTTCATGGTGAGGAAATACCAGATCCTCGCCTCCGGCATGGATATCGATCTGGTCTCCCAGATACCTTTTCGACATAACCGAACACTCAATATGCCAGCCCGGACGCCCCTGCCCCCATTGGGAATCCCATTTGGCTTCGCCCGGCTCACCCGCCTTGGCCGCCTTCCACAGGACAAAATCCAGCGGATCGCGCTTGTCCATGTTGACATCAACCCGCTCTCCCGAACGCAGATCATCCAGCGAACGGTTTGACAACTTGCCGTAATCCCTGAAATCCCGAACCGAGTAATTGACGTCGCCATCGGCAGAACGGTATGCCAGCCCCGTTTCTTCCAGCTTTTTAATGATGTCGAGCATCTGGGGCACATAGTCTGTTGCGCGCGGCTCATGATCCGGCGGCAAAATACCCAGGGCTTCGATATCCTCATGCATGAAACGGATGAAACGGGCCGTCAGGTCCAGCATGGTTTCCTGATTTTCCGATGCCCGGGCAATGATCTTGTCATCAATATCGGTAATATTGCGGACATAGGTCACCTCGTACCCGGTTTCCTTCAGCCAGCGGTAAACAATATCAAACGCCAGCATCATCCTGGCATGGCCAATGTGGCAGAAATCATATACCGTCATACCGCATACATACATGCGCACCTTGCCGGGTTCGATCGGTTTGAAGACTTCTATGCTTCGGGTCAGGGAGTTGTAAATCTGCAGGTTGCTCATGGAATACACCTCGTGGTGTCGCAAAATGGCGAAAAGGAATTTAGGGAACGCTGATTATAAGCCAATGCAAAAAATTCAGGCGTTTTCGCCACGAGAATTTGTTAGAATGGCACGATTGAAAAAATGAGCGGCCCCAATCGTTTCACTTTCCACATGCCTTTCATTTTGGACAATTTCCCTGGTCGGCCCTGCCCTGACAGACAACCGCCATGACCGGGGTATGCCGTTTACCACCGATTCAGGACGAATCTTCTATACAAGGAAAAACATCATGGCTGTCATCCTCCATACCAATCATGGCGACATTAAAATCACCCTCCACGCTGACAAAGCACCAAAGACTGTTGAAAATTTCCTGAGCTATGTGCGTTCGGGCCACTATGACGGCACGATTTTTCACCGTGTCATCAATGACTTCATGATCCAGGGCGGCGGATTTGAGCCCGGCATGAACCAAAAGCCGACCAATGACCCGGTTGAAAACGAAGCAGACAACGGCCTGCAAAATGTCCGTTATTCCCTTGCCATGGCCAGAACGCCTGATCCGCATTCCGCCACTGCCCAATTTTTCATCAACGTCAATGACAACCACTTCCTGGATTTTCCGGGCCAGGACGGCTGGGGCTACGCCGTTTTTGGCGAAGTGACCGAAGGACAGGACATCGTCAACGCCATCAAACTGGTTGAAACCGGCCGCAGCGGCATGCATGCTGACGTGCCAAAAAAGGATGTCATCATCGAAAAAGCAGAAGAAGTCGAATAAGGAAAGCAAAAAAGGAAAATAAGATGAACACCGGCACAGCAGAAAAAACCGCGAAAAGCCTGGCTCTCTTCGTATCGGATATTCACCTGACCGAAGCGAGCCCGAGGACAACCCGCGCATTCCTTGACTTTATGGCAAACGCGGCAACCCGGACGGAACGGCTGTATATCCTGGGCGACCTGTTTGAATACTGGGCCGGTGACGATGACATCGAAAACACCTACAACCGCCATGTTATCAATGCTATCCGGCATCTGGCCAATGCCGGTGTGGCGGTTTTCTGGGTGCCGGGCAACCGGGATTTCCTGACCGGCGACCAGTTTGCGGCAGAAAGCGGCGCCACCTTCCTGCCAGACCTGCCCTGTATTGACATTGCCAACCGGAAAATTGCGGTTGCCCACGGCGATGCGCAGTGCCTGGAAGACCCGGACTACCTCAAATTCCGCGCCATGGTCAGAAATCCGCAATGGCAGCAGCAGTTTCTTTCCCTGCCGCTTGCCCAGCGCAAGTTCACCATCGAAAGCTTCAGGAAAGACGCCAAAAAGGAAAACGAGACAAAATCCGAAAACGTGTGGGATGTCACGGCTTCCGCCATTGACGATGTTTTCAGCCAGACCGGTGCAACGGTTTTTATCCACGGGCATACACACCGCCCGGCCCTGCACGAGCACGGCTCATGCAAGCGATACGTCCTGCCGGACTGGGATCTGGACGGCGCGGAAAAAAGAGGCGGATGGCTTGAACTGACCGCCAGCGGTCAATTCGTGCAGCACACGATCAGCCAGTAAAGGAACCTCTGATAAACGGCAAACTGGCCGGGGATCTCAGAAACGGTATCCCAAATTAAGAAATCCTGTGTATTGTTCATTGCTGCCCGCTTTTTCGCCGTAAAAACGCAGCGCAATACTCCAGTTGCTGTTTGGCGCACTTTCAATGCCCACGCCAAAGGTCATGGCGTTGCGTTTTTCATGGCTGCCTGCCACGGTAAACGTATCATACGGCATCCCCGCAAACGCCGCCGTCATGGACGGGGCATCGCCTGAAAGCATTCGGCGATATCCCGCATCCGCCTCTATTTTCAGATCAGCCAGCGCCTTGTACCCGAAACGCAATCCCGTATAGGCGTTGTTGCGTGTCAGGCTCTTGCTGTTCACCGACAGCGCAAAAAGGTTGCCGCTGTTTTCTCGACGGCTGTCCTGGTGAAGGTATTCCGTTTCCCATGCAAGGTAAGGCTTTAATGAAAAAAGCTCGGAGAGTCCATGAAAAACGTCATACGAAACGTCAACCGCGCCGGAAAACGCGCTGCCGTTGAAATTGCTCCTGAATGTTGTCTGCTTTTCCAGTTCGCGGCTTCTTGTTGTGCGGTAGGTTTGTATCCCGCCATTGAGCATTGCTCTGGCGGCAAAAGCGGCTTTTTCATAGCCTCCATACACGCCAAGGCGGTAATCCCGTATGTTCGCCGAAGAAGCCGAGCCCTGATCCAGGCTGCTGTATCCGAAAGCGCCGAATGCGCCGTAGAGCCATGCCCCACGCTTTTCCTGCACACCGGCAGCCACGCCCGCCATATCAATACCCACGCCGGACTGCCCAATCTCACGCCTGCCGTCCAGTCTCGCATGTCCGTACAGCGGCCTTAACCATACCCCTGCTCCTTCTTCGCAGTTTTTTTCACGTCCGGCTTTGGCATCATCGCCCTGGCATGCCGACGCATTAAAGGGGGTAGCGCTGATGCCGGGGCCACTGGTCACAGCAGGACGCAACAGCCGCGAAAGCGGCAAAGCCGTCAGGGTTGCCGCATGGATATCGCCACGCAACGAGGCTGCCGTGCGGGAAAAACGGCGGGCGTCTTCAAAGTACAGGAAATCCATCTCACGCTGCCTGTCGCTATCGGACAGGTGGTGGTACATCGATTCCAGCCGCGAGGCAACCTGCTGGCTCAAGGGGGCGAGATCAAGCGATGTCAGCGGCTTTGTCGAAAGATCGAGCCAGAATTCATGGCCGCGCGGCTCTCCTGAAAACGTCAGGAATGCGGATAGCGGCAAGACCTTTTCTTCCGGATTTTCCCACTTCAGACTGTTAGTTGCCGTCAGTACCATACGCGTATCCTGCGAATAAGGGCGCAGTGTTTCCGGGGTAGCCATCACCGCAAAAACAGCATCGGATTTCACCACGATGTCCGCCGCCTTGAGCGTATTGGCGGCCTGATTCTTTCCGTAAGCAAAAATTGTCTCGCTTTGATGCTCCAGCGTCACTTCTCCTGCCACTTCAAGCTGGCTGCCGGCCACATTGACGAG
>JAVBTJ010000043.1:0-21515 GCA_031556215.1 Oxalobacter sp. | reverse complement strand
CAACGGATTCGTCCAGTTGGTGAAGGCAACCGCCATTGTCGGCTACATCGCCATCCAGGATTTGACCCGCGCCGGTGACATCATTCGCAGCCGTACCTATGACGCCTACTTCTCGTTGCTCCTGGTTGCGGCAATCTACCTTCTGGTAACCACAGCCTGCATACAACTATTCAAATTTTTCATGAAGAAAATCAATGGAGGCGCGAGCCAATGAGCATCCTTTCCATCCGGAACCTGGAAATCCGCCATGAATACGCCGATGGGAAGAACACGCTCACAGCGATGCTGTAAATATCAGCGGTTCCTGAATGGAGCGGGCGAAGGGAATCGAACCCTCGTCGTAAGCTTGGGAAGCTTCTGCTCTACCATTGAGCTACGCCCGCAATAGACAGGCATTATAAGCGCTTCAGCCCCTAAAAAAAAGGGGGCTGCGTTCACGCAGTCCCCGTAGCAGGATAACTTTTCCTCAAGCAGATCAGAAGTTATGCGTCATGCCGATCTGGAAGCCCGTAACGGATTCCCGGGAAGTGCCATTGTTGTTGTAGATGCTGCCCACTTCCTTGTTGTCGCTGTCCGTGTAGGAAGCAACACCATAGAGCGATGTCCGCTTGGACAGGTTGTAGGTATAGCCCAGAGCATACTTGTTCACATCCCCATCCTTGCCGTCTTTCCAGTTGTCGATGCTGGCACGGTTGTATGCGAGCTTGACGGAGCCTGGCCCGATTTCATAGGTCAGGCCGACGATCCACTCTTCCTGATCCATTGCGGCAAAGTATTCCTGGTCACTGTTATACAGGTCAGTAGCCTGGTTTTTGAATTTACTGGACTGGTAGCCGACAGTGACTCTTGCCGGGCCAAATGTATAGCCGCCGCCGATGTTCCATACCCAGGATTTATTCGAGTCAGCCAGACGGTTATAGTTCAGCATCAAAACCAGCGGGCCATTGTCGTAATGAACCGATCCGGCGAAACCATAGTTGGTTTTATCGTCACCGGGAGGCAGGTCATGGTCGTCACCCGCAAGGGTAAAGCTGGCGCTGACGCCGAGGCCGTTCCATTCCGGGCTGTCATAGCGGGCCGTGTTGGAAAGCTGCTCGGAGTGGGTTCTGTTATACAGTGCCAGGGAAGCGCCGGTTGTGCCCTGCTCAAATGGATCCAGGGTCAAAAAATACTCATAGGAGATTTCCTGGACGCGGCCAAAGCGCACCTTACCCCAGTTGCCTTCCAGTCCCATGTTGGCGGCGCCAAGCCAGTCGGCATTTTCCTGTCCCTTGAGACGGTCTGACATGTACGGATCCAGTGCGGTACCGTCATTGAGCGCGAATTGCTTTTCCAACTGGAAGATGGCCTTCAGGCCACCGCCCAGGTCTTCGGAACCCCGAAAACCGATCAGGTTGGTTGCGTTTTCGCCCATGCGGGTGTCAGAGCCGGTTTCCTTGATATAACCCGTATCAACGGTACCGTAAACCTGCACGTTTTGCGCCTGTGCCAATCCTGCTGCTGCTCCCAGCACGGCCAGGGCCAGTAATTTTTTCTTCATGATCAAAAATCCAGTTTAATGGAGGTTAAAAAAGGTTGGTGGAAACAAATATTGCTTTGCCGACACCCATGATATCAAGGGATCAACAGGTAAGACCAGCATAACAAGCACATTTTAAACGAAAAAACCCGACATGTAAATGAGAATTATTATTATTTGCATGTCGGGTTGTAAAAACGCGCAATATTCGGGAAAAGCGCCAGCGTTTCTTTCAGGACGATGAACCGGGCAAAAATTCAGACAATGAAGAGGCGACACGCTCTTTTACGGTTTCATTCAATTCCAGCTCTGTCAGGACGAGCCGGAAGTCTTCCAGCATGGCTTTTGCCATATCCGGGTTGGATTTGATGAGATAGCGCAGCATAAGTGTCTGGATGACCGTTTCTGTCATGATCTCGTTTGAGATGATGCGAAAGGGATTGTCCTCCTCATTGGTTTTCGGCATACCGTCGAGGGTTTTTGCGACATCCTCCCGGACTTCGGGCTGGATGGCAATCATGTTGGAAAGGATGGCAAATTCGTGCGACATATCCTGGATGGCGCCCGGAAATTTTTTATTCAGGTAACTCAGAATCAGCGTTTGCCTCAGGCTGGCTGACAGCATGGACGTCCAGACCGGCTGCAACGATTCTGCTTCTTTTTCCTTTTCACTCATGAACCTCTCCCGATAGCGCTTTTTGATATGGCAATATAACATGAAGAGGGCGGTTCTCTTCATGGAAAAAGCGACAGTCAGCTATTGCTCAAGGGCGAAAAGCGCGTTTTCGTGCAGCAGTTTTTCCACTTCCTGATAAACTTCGCGCAGACTCAAACGGGTTACCAGCCAGCGTCCGGTCGGCACCGGGTAGTAGTTGAGGCTGCGCCAGGTAATGTGGCCCAGTCTCAGGTTCAGGGTCATGATATCCTGCCCGTCTCCATCCACGTTGAAATAGGCGATCCAGCGCGACTGGCCTCGCCGGATGGCTTCACGGATGCTTTCCCTGATACGGTCTTCCATTTCATAGAAAGAAGCGCTGTTTAACGGTTGGGTAACAGGAACGGAAAACGATTCGCTGTTAAAGGTGCCGGGCGTAAACTCATACACCGCATCTTGGCCGGTCAGGTAGGTTTTCCACAAATCGACAGTCTTGTCTGTCAGCCTGTCCCGCATCAGCAGGGTTTCAAGGTCACTCATGCTTTTCTCCTTTCAGAAGGCGCGGGTTTTAAAAAAAGCCGTTTGTCAGCGGTTCCTAAATGTAGCATGAGAGAAAGCGCAAGGACAACCGTACAGCGACTAGCGTTTTCCCTTTTTTCCGGCAGGCTTCGGCAAGCGGGTTTCCGCCTTGAGCACGATTTGCTTGCCCGCCTGTGTGTAGACGTAAAAGGGGATGTTTTTTCCTTCACGGAGGTCGCCGTCAATCTGGCGGGTATCGACCACAACCCAGAAAGGGGTGTCGCTTCCATCGTCAAAAACAAAATCGAGGCTGTCGTCATGTTGCTCGCTTGGCTCAATCAGCATGCTTTTTCCCGTTTTCATTTCGGGCAGGTATTCGCTTTCGGCTGAAGGGGGAACCAGCATGCGGATGGCGCCGTCATGGATACTGACAAAGACGTAGCCGTTTTCCGCCATCCCGGATTCCCAGAAATTGGTATGTGTTATTTCCAGGCCATTATTGTCGATGGCAATCGCTTCGCTTTCTCCCATTGCCTCCATAAAAGCCTCTGCCGCTTCGCTGGCGATGGCTTCTGCCGCATTAAGCTGTTTTTCGGAGAGATTGTCCGGATGATCCAGGCATTCCACTTCCAGTGCATCTTCATCCTCCGATTCGGCAAAGGAAAATACCCAGCCATCGTCGCTGGTGGCGGTGGCGGCATTCAGATCAATGGCCCAGGTGCGTTTTTTTCTGTTCATGTGGAGAGTCTTCTGACGGAATTGGAACTGCCGTCATTGTGCAGCAAAAAACATCCGCTTGCCAGACAGGTTATTGAGAAACGCGACACTATCGTGGCAGAATCAGGGTGAGTTCATTGCCGGAATCAATATCATGAAAATCAAGGTTGGATACAAACAGTTGCTTGAAGAAGCAGAAAAGAACATTACCACCCTGGAAGTGGAAGAAGCGCTGGCGCTTTTCCGGGAGGGCAAAGTGAAATTCCTTGACCTGCGGGATATTCGCGAAATCGAGCGCGAGGGCAGTATTCCGGGGGCGTTCCATTGCCCGCGCGGCATGCTTGAATTCTGGATTGATCCGGAAAGCCCCTATCACAAGCCGGTTTTTGCCGAGCCGCATCATTTCGTCTTTTATTGCGCCGGCGGATGGCGTTCGGCCCTCTCAGCGCAAACGGCGCAGACGATGGGACTTTCCCCTGTCGCCCACATCAGGGGCGGGTTTTCCGCCTGGGTAAAAAAGGGCTGCCCGGTTGAGGCGAAGCAGCCGAAATAAGCGAAAAAGCCGTTTTGCCGCAGGCGAATGAATAAGAGCCTGGAGGCTACAGAAAGTGCCGTAAAAGACCGGCTGATGCGACAGCAATGATGACAACGGGCAAGAGAGGCAGCCGCATGGCCGCGAGGGTGGTGACGGCAAGGGCGATCAGGTCTGCTGGTCGGCTTGAAACAAAATGCGGCGCAATAACCGCGATCAGGACGCAGCCGGGGATGGCTTCCATGACGCGGACAGCCCGCTTGCCCAGTGTCCGGTTGCGCAGGGCAAAATAGCCGCCGATGCGGGTCAGGTAAGTGACCGCTGCCATCAGGATAATGGTCAGAAGCGTTGATTCATGAATCATGTTTTTTTGCTCCCTAAAAAAGCGAAAAGGAGTCCCGCCAGGGAGCCGGTAACGACATACCAGGCCCCCGGCACAAAAAGCGATGTCAGGGCAGCCACGAGCAGGCTGGCTCCCCAGGGAATGGCAGTGCGTTTTCCCTGCCACATTCCTTTGAGCAGTACCAGGAAAACCGCCGGAAAAGCCATGTCAAAACCGAGGGTTTCAATATCGCCCATCACCGGCCCCAGGACGGCGCCGACGGCGGAAGACGTGACCCAGGTCAGGTACAGGCATGTCGCAACGGCTGAATAATAGGAAAGGCTGAAAGGCGGCATCTTTCCGGCGTCGGCGCGCCGTTTTGCATCGGACAGCCCCAGGGCCCAGCTTTCGTCACACATGAAAAAAAGCGCAATCAGGGCTTGCCTGTTGGACAAATGCCGGATCAGCGGCGCCAGTGCCGCGCCCATCAGGAGATGGCGGCTGTTAATCAGGAAAGTCATCGCGGTAATCAGCAGGATCGGAATCGGAGAAGACCAGAGGCCGATGGCCGCGAATTCGGAGCCGCCGCCGAAATCGAGTGCGGTCATCAGGGATACCTCGATGATGCTGAGTCCTTTTTTTGATGCCTGCGCCCCCAAAACGAGCGCAATGGGAATAAAGCCCACCATAACCGGCAGCGAATCCCTGACGCCCCGCCAGGTATCCGCTTTGTTTATCCGGGTCAGATTTTCGCTGATCTGGTTCGCGGTGATGGACATGATGCTTTCCTGTTTTTCGATATAATAAAAAGCAATTTTGCGTTATTCCTGTTGAAATTTGTCCCCGTTTTAACAGTAAAATAAAGAAATCTTTCGCATAAAATTCTAAAAAAACAAATTTATCTGATTTTTTGTGACAATAAAAATAGACCATATTGATCGGCGTATCCTCAATGTCCTGCAGGAGGATGGACGCCTCCAGAATGTCGAACTGGCCAAGCGGATCGGCCTTTCGCCTTCAGCATGCCTGCGCCGTGTCCGCCTGCTGGAAGACGCCGGTGTCATTGAAGGGTATGTAGCGCAAGTCAACCCGGCCAGGGTTGGCGCCGGATTTACGGTATTTGCGCGGGTGTGGTTAAAAGCGCAGGACGAAAAGACCGTCAACAGCTTTATCAGGGAAGTCGAGGCGATGCCGCAGGTGATGGAATGCCTTTTGATGGCGGGGGATTGTGACTTTATGCTGCGCGTGATGGTTGCCGACCTGGATGCCTATCGGCAGTTCCAGATCACGCAACTGAACAACATCAAGGAAGTGCAGAACGTCAAGACGGACATTCCCATACAGAAAATCAAGCAGTCCTCAAAAATCCTCTTGTAGACTTTGCTTTCAGGCGTAGGCATCATCGAAAAAGGCTTTTTCCAGCAGGACAGTCCGGGTGAAAAAATCCCGGCAGATATCGGCGCTGGCAGGCCCGATACGGTCAAGCTCCTTCCGGAGGAAATCCACAAAGCCGACAAAATAGTCATTGTTGTGCAGGGTGATCCATTCCGTATAGACAAAATTGTCCGGCCAGGGTTTGGGTGCGCGCTGCCCCCAGTCCAGGTAGATGCTTTCGGCGACAGACAGGACAGAAATCGCCGCCGCATAAGAGCCGGATTTTGCCGCCTCCAGCATGATGGCTTTCAGCCCCTTTGTCGGCGCACTGTCCGGTTGGCCCAGGCGTTCCTCGTCCCGGACACCCAGCGCCTTGAAAGAGCGCAGGAAATAGTCGTTTTCATCACTGCAGATCATCCCGATAAAACGCCCCAGCACGATGCGGGACTCAAAACGGTCGGCATAATTTACGGCAGCACCCAAAAGCCCCAGGAAATTGTCGATAAACCGGTGATCCTGTATCAGGTAGCGGGACATGACAGAATCAGCCACTGTCCCGGCGCTCAGTTCTTTCACAAAACGATGGGTGACCGTTTCCGTCCAGACCGGTTCGGTACCTGATCTCAGTTCTTCAAAAAATCGGGACATTGCCATTTCTCCTTATCCAGTGTCTCAAATGATATGACGTTTATTCCGGCATGCCTTCAGCGGTATCCAGCGCTTCGCCAATGGCATAAAAGTGGCCGCCCGCAATGTAGTGCAGGCTGCGCCATTGGGGATCGGCACTCTCAAAATGCCAGCGCCCGTTTTTGAAGGCGCGCGTATCAGCCCATGCCGCAACGACTTCGCCGATAAACAGGTCGTAGGTTTGCTGGTTACGGGTTTCCGGCATCAGCCTGCAGGCAAGCCAGGCAGAACATCCGGCAACAAAGGGCAGGTCGTGCCCGTCCATTTCAAAAAGTTCGACGCCGCAGTGCTTCAGTTTGTCCGGATCGTCAGCCAGGCTGGTGTGCCCCACCCGGTAGGTGAGATCAAGCAGGGAGACAGTCGGCACCTGTATGGCAAAAGTCTCGCTTTTTTCGAGAAGTTCGCGGGTTTTTGCGCCTTTATCCAGGACGGCGGTTATTTTGGTCGGCGCGTAATCGAGCAGGCATACCCAGGAGGCTGCCATCACATTATCCGTACCCGCATGGCGGGCGGATACCAGCGTTGTCGGGCCGTGGTTAAGCAGGCGCAAAACCTTGTCGGCAGGTACAGGGGCGATGTGTTTTTTCATGAGGGACTCCTGGCATATTGCTACCATGATAAGCGAAGGTGTCATCCGTGCAAAATGTCATGATCCTGAAATACGAGTGAGGTACGGTGGGAGAAGGAAAAAATCAGAGGAAAAAATGGAAAACGAGTGGCAAATAACAAAGCCCATCAGGGCAATCGTGCTGGCAAAGGGGTTAAAGCGGCTGCTGGCGGTCATGCTTCTCGCATTGGCTGCCGTCCTGATGATTTTTCTTGTCCGGGAAACCTGGACGCTGATCAGCATTCTACTGAAAGATCCGACGGGGCATGACAGCTATGAAATGATTGAGACCATCATCATCTGGTTCCTGTATTTCGAATTCATTGCCCTGATCGCCAAATATTTTGAGTCGAAATTCCACTTCCCGCTGCGTTACTTCATCTATATCGGCATCACGGCCATTGTGCGGCTGGTCATTGTTGACCACGAAAAGCCAATGGCGACACTGATTTTTTCACTGGCGATTCTGGTTCTCCTTGGCGCCCTGTATATCGCCAATACGCGGCTGCTCAAGCGAATCTAACGTTTCTTATGCGTCGTCAGTTCTCATCAAAACTGACGTTGTTCCGCCCGGATTTTTTCGCGACATAGAGATATTCGTCAGCGCGGGTGAGAAAGGCATTAAGGTCGGTTTCGTTGTCCGGGGAAACGGAAGCGATGCCGATGCTGATGGTGGTGGTGGTTTCGACATCGCCATCCGGGGTGGAAGCGATAATCCGGGCGTTTTCTACGGCCACGCGGATTTTTTCAGCGATGCTAAGTGCCGCATGCAACTGGCTGTCCGGCAAGAGAATAGCAAATTCCTCTCCCCCCAGGCGTGCCACCATATCGCCCGGGCGCTTGAGCGTTTCGGCAAAAATCTGCGTGATCGCCCGCAGCAGCCGGTCTCCCTGCGGATGGCCGTAAGTGTCGTTATATTTCTTGAAATGATCCACATCAAGCATCAGAAGGGAAATAGGCGATTCCTTGCGGATGGCGCGTCGCCATTCCATCCCGAGGCGCTCGTCAAAACTTCTGCGGTTCGGGATGTCGGTGAGCGGGTCAATCATGCCGAGTCTTTCAATCGTGTGGATGTGCTGGACGGTTTGCAGATGGGTCTGGACCCGCGCCTTGACGATGGCATTTTTGAAGGGCTTGGTAATGTAATCGACCGCACCGAAGAAAAACCCCTTTTCTTCCGCGCCTTCGCTGTTCAGGCCGGAAATGATGATGACGGGAATATTGCGCGTTTCAGACAATTGCTTGAGCTGCAAAAGGACATCAAAGCCGTTGATGTCCGGCAGGATAATGTCAAGCAGGATCAGGTCAGGGCGGTATTCCACGGCCCGGCTCAATGCCTCTTCGCCAGAAGTCGCCGTCAGAAGATTGTATTCGGGGTGGAGGATATTGTGGAGCATCATCAGGTTCGTTTTCTCATCGTCAACGACAAGGAGAGAGAATTGCTGGTGGCTCTCTATGATATTGTTCCTTTCATGCGTTGTCACAGCGTCCTCTCATGGGTAAAAGCATGTCTAGAGCGAGGTTGAATTCAAAATTCTCAATCTGGCGGACAAGGATTTTGCCTGTGTCGCCGAAAGGCAGGAAGGTTTCCTCGATTTCAGGGAGCATATCAAGGCAGCGTGTGTTGCCGGACGAAAGCAGGGGAATCAGGCGTTCGATAAGGACACCGGCTCTTGCCATATCAGAGTGCTCCAGTGTCTCTTTAACCGAAAGCGACTCAGGCGCGGCAGTCTCGCCAAGTTGGCTCATGACGGCGCGAAATTCGATATCGAGTGTTTTCATCTGGAGGCGTGCATAAGGCAGGTTTTCATCGGCGAGCGCCTTTTCCATCGCAAAGGCGACCTGCGACAGCCGGGAGGCGCCGATGAGTGCCGCATTGCTTTTCAGCGTGTGCGCCAGCCGGTGGGCAAGCGGGATATCCTTGGTTTCGATGGCAGTGGCGACCTGCTTGAAGAGGTTGGCTTTTTCCGTTGCAAAGTTATCCAGAAGCTGCTGGTAAAGCGCCGGGTCGCCTGCCATGTTTTTCAGGCCAGCCTGCCGGTCCAGCATCGTGGCAGTATGGTCGCTGCCTTCATCGTATTCTGCGGCGGTCAGTGTCGTGCCGTCAGAGACTTCCTTCTTGTCCGCTGGCAGCCATTTAGACAAAATCAGGTTAAGCAGCTTGCCTTCGATTGGCTTGGCGAGAAAATCGCTCATGCCCGCGCTTAAAAACTGTTCCTTCGCGCCGGAAATGGCATTGGCGGTGAGTGCAATGATGGGCATTTCCCGATACCAGTCGGCATCCAGTTCGCGAATGCGCCGGGCGGCCTCAATGCCGCTCATTCTCGGCATCATATGATCCATGAACACCATATCGTAACGCTTTTCCTGGATCATGCGGATGGCTTCCTGCCCGCTTTCGGCGGTATCGGCATGAATATTGTGCCGTCCGAGGAAACTTTGCGCCACCTTGAGATTGACCGGATTGTCATCGACAAGCAGGACATTGACGTTTTGGGTCGCGACAACATAAGAAGAAAGAGAGGTGGCTTCTGTTTTCAGGGGATCGCCCGGTATCAGCGGGATGGTGGCCGTAAAGGTGGAGCCTTTTCCATAAGTGCTGGCGAGATGGATGTTGCCGTCCATCATCTCAAGTATGCTTTTCGTGATGGGAAGCCCCAGCCCGGTTCCTTCGATTCCCTTGCTTGACTGGCTTCCCAGTCGCTCGAATATCCCGAAAAGTTTATCAAAATCCTCTTCCCGTATGCCCATTCCGGTGTCGTTGACAACAAAAGCGATACAGTCACGGCCATCCTTTTCCATGCGCAGGACATCAAAGCGGATATGTCCGTTTTCGGTATATTTGACAGCGTTGCTCAAAAGATTGGTAATGATCTGCTGGATGCGTACGTCATCGCCGAAAATCACCTGGGGGATATCTTCGTCAAAATGATGGAAAAAATTCAGTTGCTTTGTTTTCGCCATAAACTCGCTCATCGAGGCGAGGTTGTCGCACAGCGCCATCAGGTTGAAATGCACCGGGTTGATGGCCATTTTTCCGGCTTCGATCCTGGAAAAGTCCAGGATATCGTTAATGATCTGCAACAAAACGCGCGACATTTTCCGGATGTCGGCAAAAAAATGGCGTTGCCGGTCATCAAGATTATCCGTGCGGATCAGGTCGCTCATGCCGATGATGGCATTCATCGGGGTGCGTATTTCATGGCTCATGGAAGCGAGAAAGTCGCTTTTTGCCGCGTTGGCTTCTTCAGCCAGGATTCTTGAGCGCCGCAGGTCGGTCACGTCGTGGTACAGCACGATGGTGCCGTCAAACTCGCCGGAGGGGAGAAAGACTGGCGTGACGTGGGCCATGAAATAGTGCGTGCCATCCGTATAAGCGCCATTGATGATAATTTTCGATACGATTGTCCGGCGGTGGGTTTTCGCATCAGCAATGCGTTTCAAGGCGCCTTCGGCGTGCTCGTCGCTGATGAAGGTACGGAAAACCTCTTCAAAATGACGCCCGTTGATGCGCTCAAAGTGAGGGATACCGAAGATTTTCAGGAAAATATCCGTGCAATAGGCAAAGCGGCCTTCACTGTCCAGAAGAAGGATGAGGTCTGGACTGTTTTCAAGCAGGCGCTGCATGTACTGTTCCTGCTTGCGTTGTTCCGTTGCCCGCAGTACATCGAGGTTTCGGGTCGTCTTTGCGACAGCCTTGTTTCGTTCCAGTGTGTTTGCGAGGCGGGACAGCTCCCGTGTCAGGCGGCGGTTTTCTTTTTCCAGATCCTTTATGCGCTTAACATGTTCTGCCGCCGCTTCGTCATCAGGTCGGGCAGGTAAGGGGGCAGCCTGTTGTTTTTTGGTACCGGGTTCCAAGGCGTTCTCCTGTTGCGGCGAGATAAAGTGCATCGTTAAAAAACACACGCAATAAACGTGAAATTATGGAAACAGTTCATCAGGCGATTGTCGCCGCTGCGCATCGGGCAGATTTCCCCGCTTGCATAGCTTAGGTGATAAGGGGCTCGATCGCCGATCATATCCGTAACCGCCCTGATTTCATCATTGGTTTCCAGCCCGAGCATGATGATTCTTGCCATGCACGGATACATCAGGATGCCACTGATATTTTCCTCGGCAAGAAGCTTCTTCATGGTTTCCGTCGTTTTTTCCAGTACGGCGCGGTAATCCAGCCTGCCGATGTCGAGCGAGGCCTTAACCGGCATATTGCCGCCACACATGGCATATCCTTCCGGCGTGATGCTGTAAATCGCGCGTGCCAAAGGCACCATGGTGTCGTCTGTGACGACAAGCGGGATGGAATTAAGCGTCCTGATGTCTCTTTCGTCAGGTTTTAATCCGAGCATATCCAGGTAATCCGACAGCAGCATGCCGTTGACTTCCTGCAAGAGACAGCCATCGGATTTGGTGATGATGGCGGGCTGTTTCTGGAGATTGCCATCCGCGCTGCCTGACACGAAAAAGCGTGGATTGACCTTGCCATGCAGCAGGATCAGGGCAACGGTATTTTTCGTGGCTTCCCCATTCAGGATCGTCATGCTTTCTTCAAATGCCAGGGTGTAATCCGTCGAGAAAGGGCCGAAAACAGGAATACCGTTACAGATCGTGTCAAGATGTTCGAGGATTTCCGCGCCGCTGACGCCCGGCGCAACCGGCGTAAACGACAGGATCAGGGAGGGCGTGCCGGAAAGGGCCGCGCGAGCAGACTCGTAAGCATCCCTGATTTCTTCGTTGATGCCTCCTGCCGGAATTGGCGCGGAAACGGCTGTCGAAAAAGACACTTCGTCACTGGTCAGTACAGACAGGGCGAGTATGCGATGGCCGAATGCGCCGGATATCGCGCTGGCCAGCGTGGTGCAGCCTGCCACATCAAAAGGCAGGCGTTCGCAAAGCGCCTTGACCACGCCGGTTTCAATAAATTCTGCGTCACAGGTGATAATACCGACCGCGTTTTTTAGCAGGGCCGATTCCAGTTTGAGTTGACCAAGGATATCCGAGACCGCAAGATCGACCTCATTGGTTTCCCGGGTATAGGCTGTCAGCATCTTCAGCATAGTGGGTTCCATAGAAAATGCATCACTTGCCGGAATACGGCAACGTGATGCAGGGCAGATGTATTCAGGGGGACATCATGCATTTTCCATACATGTGTTATCTCCCCATTATGAGGGGATAAAAACAGTGACGTCAAGAAATTAATTTCCTTAATGCAATTTCACCGGTAAAAGCAGGTTTGGCGCGGTTTTTCAGGAATATCAACAGCTTGAGAAAGGTCTAAAAATCGGATTTTCGCGGGTGATAAGTTAATGAGCGCCAAGTCCATGATGCCTGATGGTGATTTTCCTTTTTTGAAGTAAGATAAAAGCATGAGACTTTCTGCCAATACGCGTTATGCCATCCGGGCGGTCATTGAACTGTGCCATGCCGGAGGATCGGTGCCGATTCCCGCGCTGGCGGAAAAAATGGGCATGAGCCTGAAGGTGGTGGAGCATATCCACGGGATTTTGCGCGTCCAGGGCATTACTGCCAGCACCATCGGCGCCAAAGGCGGCATTCGTCTTGCCGTGCCGCTGGAAGACATCAGCCTGGGACGGATGATCGCCCTGTTCGATGAAGGGGTGCAGTTCAGCATCTGCTTTGGCAACCGTTCAAACGATTGCCCGCGCCAGGATGAATGCCCGACCCAGAACGCATGGGGACAGGTATCGGAAAAAGTACAGGCCGTGCTCGATACGATTTCACTTGCCTCGGTGCTTGAAGCTTACCCCGATGGCGGCCACATGCCGGAAGAAATGCCGGTGATCTGCCTCGGACGGTAAAAAGCATAAAAACGCACCCCGCAGAAAAGCGCCCGCGGGTGCTTTTCTGCTATGGATATCAAAGCCTTACGCCGGGAGGATGGCGCGGAGGTCTTCTGCAGGGGTGGTAATGGGGCGGATGCCGTAGTTCTCGACAAGGTATCCAAGCACATTGGGGCTCAAAAAGGCGGGAAGGGTGGGGCCGAGCCGGATGTTTTTGATGCCGAGCGCCAAAAGGGAAAGCAGGATGGCAACGGCTTTTTGCTCATACCATGAAAGGATGAGGGAAAGGGGCAGGTCGTTAACGCCGCATCCAAGTGCTTCGGCAAGGGCGGAGGCGATGGCAATGGCGCTGTAGGCATCGTTGCACTGGCCGACATCAAGCAGGCGCGGAATGCCGTCGATTTTTCCCAGATCCTGGTCAAAGACGCGGAACTTGCCGCAGCCCAGGGTCAGGACAAGGGAGTCGTCCGGGGTGTTTTCAACGAATTCCGTGTAATAGTTGCGGCCAGGTTTGGCACCATCGCAGCCGCCAACGAGGAAGATATGCCGGATTTTCCCGGCTTTGGCATTCTCAAGAAGCTTGTCGGCAACGGAAAGGACGGTATGGCGGGCAAAACCGGTCATGACGATTTTGGCGGGCGCGGCGGCATCAGAGGGGGTAAAGCCGGGCATGGCTTTGGCACAGTCGATGACAGCGGCGAAGTCGCCGTTTTGGACGTGCGTTACGCCGGGCCACCCGACAAGACCGGTGGTGAAGGTGTTGTTCACATAGTCCTGCGTGGGGCGCTGGATGCAGTTTGTGGTGAAAAGGATGGCGCCGGGAAAACGGGGCATTTCCTGCTGCTGGTTTTGCCAGGCCGTGCCGAAATGGCCCGCAAGGTGGTTAAAGCGTTTCAGGGCAGGATAGCCGTGGGCGGGAAGCATTTCACCGTGGGTGTAGATGTTGATGCCCATACCTTCTGTCTGGACGAGCAGGTCGTGCAGGTCTTTGAGATCATGCCCGGTGACAAGGATGGCCTTGCCGGAAACGGGTGCGAGGGAAACCGGCGTGGGTTCGGGGTGCCCGTAAGTGCCCGTGTTGGCGGCGTCCAGGAGCCGCATGGCGTCAAGATTGGTTTTGCCGCATTCCATGACGGCATCAAGCCATTCTCTCATGGGGGGCGTCTGTCCGTCAAAACCGAGGACAAGCCCACGCCAGACGGCTTCGTAAAGGGCATCGCTTTCCTGCCCGAGGATGGCGGCATGGTCGCCATAGGCGGCAACGCCTTTTAAGCCGTAAAGCAGCGTCTGGGCCAGCGCGTTGCAGTCAGCGTCTTCGGCAAGCCGGGTTGTTTCAGCGATTTTTGCCTGCCTGACGAGGCCGGGTCGGGTCGAGGCGGGTTCAAACGTGGTGACGGGAAGGCTTGCCTCAATGCCTGCCTTGGCAGCGAGGGCTTTTCGCGCAAGAACGACGGTATTGAGGATGTCGACGAGGGCTGCGGCATCGAAATTGACGTTGGTGAGTGTTGAAAAGAGGGCTGAGAGGGTGAGTTTTCCGCTGCCCGGATCGGTAATGCCTTTGGCCGTGGCTTCAAGTGCAGTATGGGCCAGGCCGCGCAGACTGTAGACGATAAGATCCTGGATGGCGGCGGTTTCGGCTGTTTTGCCGCAGACGCCGGCGGCAAAACAGCCGGTCTGCGGAAGGGTTTGTTCACATTGGTTGCAAAACATGGTTGTCTCCTTGATGTTGCAGGTGTTTCCAGTGTTGCCGGGAGGCGGGTCAGGCGGTAATTACGGCGCCTTCGCTGTCGATAACGCGGACGTGGATAGGAATACCCTGCCGGATACTGCTGGCAACGGTGCAGAAATTCTCGAATTGCGAAACAGCACGCATCAGGTGGGTAAAGCTGGATGCGGGCTTGCCAAGCGTGATGTCCACGTTGATCTGGCCGATCCGCAGGCGTCCCTGGTCGTTTCGCACGGGAACCGCTTCAGCATGGGTTCGGATGGTGCCGCTGTCTTCCCTGAATTTCCCCAGCGCAAAGGTGAGCGAGGCAGACAGGCAGTAGGCGGCAGCCGTTGCCAGAACCTGTTCCGGCGAGGGGCCGGTTCCGGTGCCGACCGGCGCAGGTTCATCGAGAGTCCATTTCGGCAGGTCGGCGCCAAAATCGGCGCTGTAGCAAAATCCGTTTTGCTGAACAAGATCGATAAGGCTGTTTTCAAGGTCGCTCGTGCTCATGGTGTCCTCCTGTGTCCGTCATGTGGGGCATGGTGCCAATGCCCCCAAGATACGGGATTTTTGGCATGGGAAACACCCCAATGGAAGGGGGGGCTTTCAATAGAGGACAGGCTGATGCGGGAATAGCAGCAGTCTGGAAAATCATCCGCCAAGCTGGATGCAGACGCAATTTTTGCCGCTTCGCTTGGCTTCATAAAGCGCTTCATCCGCGTTATGGAGAGAATCGGCGTAGTCTTTTTCCGGAACCAGTTTTGTCAGGCCCGCTGAAATGGTCACGTTAAACGTTCTTTCCGTGTTGAGTATCGGCATGGGATGGGCGGCAACCCTGCTGATGATGCTTTGTACCCGTCCTTTCACTTCTTCCATGCTATCGCATTTGACCAGGGCAAGGAATTCTTCCCCGCCCCAGCGCGATGTAGCTTCTTCAAAGCCTTCGGTTTCCTGGATAATGCTGGAGATGGCTCTCAATACATCGTCTCCCACATCGTGCCCGTAGCTGTCGTTGATATTCTTGAAGTTATCAATATCCAGCATCACCAGCCAGGCTGTTTCGCCGGTTTGCTGCAATTCCCGTGACTTGGCAATCAGCCTATCGTTCATGGCACGCCGAGTGAGCAACGTGGAAAGGAAATCGGTCGATGCCACATGCGTGAGTGTTTCCACCTTGGTCATTTCGTCCGTGATGTCCTGAAGGCATGACATGAATTCATGATTGTTCAGGCGGTGCATATACCTGCGGTAATAACGGTTTTTCCCGTCCAGCGGTGAGACGACCGTCTTGTCGGCAATGACGAAAGTCACCTTGTCGCGGGCCATATCCGCCATGTTTTTGGCATAGTCAGCGTAAAGATCCCAGCCGAAGGCATTGCTGAGGTCGTCTATCGTGGTTGACGCGCCCTGGAACTGCAATCCCCATTGGCGGAAGAAGGGATGGTCGCCCTTGCTGATAAAGCGGCGTGTTTTCATGTTGCCCCACGCCAGGTCGAAGGTTTGCTGCTGGCGGATCAATTGCGAAATCTGCCTGTCGTACCGGACATAGCGGTGCCGCGAATACAGAACGAGGAACCCCATCAAGAGAAAGACGCCCGCAATGCCGTAAAAGATCGTGTGTTGCGCATTACGGATACGGATATGGTCTGTCTTGTAGCGCTCCGCCTGTTCCTGCCATTTGACGCGACCGTAAGGGTACAGCACCTGGTGCAGGGAAATCGCTTCATTGAAGAGATTTTTCAGTGGCGTGTTTTTCGCCGAAAACATCATGTACAGATTGGCGACAGCCGTTGTCTCCCCCAGTTCGCGCAGGTCGTAATCCTGCAGGACGGTATAGTAGTAATTGAAAGCCATGTCGCTGATAAAGGCCGCATCGACTTCATTGTTTTTCAGTGCGGTCATCAATTCGCGTCGCGAGGTATAAATATGGGGCGGGGTTCCCGAAATGAATTCCCAGTTGATGTAATTGGTGCCGATCACCGTTGTGCCGAGCGTCACATCGCGCAGGTTACTGTTCGACTCGCCATAGGTGTAAATGCGGATATTATCAACCCAGACAGGATCGGAATAGTCCAGCGCTTCTTCCTCCCTCAAGGCGCGGTTGGCATAGATGCCGGCTGCTGCCTGGCATGCATCCCGGTGCAAGGCGTTTAAGGCAGAGCGGAATCCTTCCGGGTAGTCGGTAAGGTTCTGCTGGACATCCAGACCGGACAGTTTTTCAAAAATACGATTGATGTCTGCCTGCAACCCTTTGTGCTGCCCGTCTTCAACATAGCTCATGGGATAAAGCACGCTGTTGTCATACATCCGGATCACATTGCATTGCTGTTTCAGTGCCGCAATGTCACCTGCCAGTCGCAAGTGCGCCGAGCGGAAAATTTCCGCCTTTCGCGCAGCCTCAACTGCCAGGAGAAGCTGTATGCCCTGCGGTGTTTCCAGGTAGCGGTTGATAATGGCGATCAGCGGCTTCATCTCGGCGCGGGTACTGACCAGCCCCTGTTCCAGAACCAGGTTCTGTATCGTAAACTCAAAACGCAGGTTGGGGCGGCGCAGGACGTCCACTGCGGCGAGATCGACAACACCAACGCAATCCACTTCGCCTTTTTCCAGCGCATCGAAAAGCGCTTCACCGGAAGGGTAATAGGCAATTGAGCCGTCAGGATACAGGTAAGTAGAAACCGCCTTCCTGATAATGGAACCTTCCAGCAAGCCGATTTTCTTGTTCCGCAATTCCAGTAGCGACCCCAAAGGCGCGTTTTTTCGGGTAACGATTAACGGTGCGGCACGGAACAGGGGGTTGATGCTATCGTAATCCTGCATCCGATCCTTGTCCGTGGTGACAAGGCCATAAAAATCGGTCGTGCCGTTTTTGAGGTGGGCAAAGGCATCATTCCACCCGGCTTTTTCCACCTGCACTTCCAGGCCGAGTTTGTCCTGCATGAAAGTGATTAATGGCACCAGCATCCCGACAGGCCCCTCCTGTGTCAGGGAATAAAACATGTCGTAGGAATAGGTGAGACGAACCGGGTTTTTCCAGGCAGATGCCAGGTACTCCTGCTCTGCCGGGGTCAGGACAAAACCGCTATCCGTAGCCATTGCGGATGAAGAAAAGAAGGAAGCCCACAGCGTTATCCCGATATGGAAAACGAAAATCAGCAATCTGGCGGAATAAAACTTGAACAAGAAACAACCTTTTACGGTAAAGATACGTATTTTTCAGGGCGATGCCTTAAATGGCAAGATGCATCCAGAATACGAATCTGTTAAAAAACTGGGTATATATTCTACAACAGTTGCTGCCACGCAATACCTTATTCAGAATAATCTGTAACAGAAAGGAAAAAAGGCGAGGCGATCCAATTTGGATGAGGAAATAGTGTGTTTGCAGGGGCCCGGCCGTTTTACTGGTATTCCGGACTTTTTTGGTAGCGGCTGGATGAACTGCCGGGAGTTTCTGCCGCAGACGCGTATATGGCCTTTATTCTCTGAAGCTCTTCTTCGCTGATATATTCAAAAACCTTGACTACCCGCTGCACGCCTGGAACGATGCTGGCCACCTTTGCTGCTGTATTACCTTCCTGTTCTGAGAGGCGCCCCATCAGGTAAACCGTGCCACGTTCGGTGACGGTTTTTCGGGTATTGGAAAAAAGCCCTTCCGTATTGACGAAACGGGCTGTGACCTGCGCCGTAATCAGCGAATCATTCGAACGGGAACTCAGGCTGGATGGCGCGCCAAGTGCCAGTTCATTCACAATGCCCTTGATATTGGAAATCTTGGCCACTTCGCGCTCTACCCGTGCCTTTATTTCTTCATTGGGCACTTCACCGGTAAGCAGAACCAGCCGGTCAAAACAGGTGATATTGACATGTCCCGAATCACCGACAATGGAATCGGCAAGAAATTCCCCCTTGACGCTGATGGTCTTGTCTTCTATCTGGGTGCCCATCGTGCGCCTGTCCGTTGCCGCCATCGCGCCGGATACGCCGGTTCTCGCAAGCGTAAGCGGCACGCAGGCCTGAAGCACAGCCGCCAGGGTCAGGCATAAAAAACCTGTTCCTAGGCACCGTTTCCATCGGGCTATTGCTGCACTTTGCCTGTTCATCACAATCGCTTTCGGATAATGTCGCATCAGTGTCGTCACCGATGCAGAAAACGCAAGAAAGCCACCCTGTTTCCTGAAACAGGGTATTGCACAGGATTGTATCAACCCCAAAACCGGCACTATCCGGCTATAAGCGGGGTATTTCCCCCTCAAACAAAGAGAAGCGGGAGCTTGCCTGGCGCCATCCCTGCGTAAGCATGGCTGAAAATGAGGAAGAGGAGGGCAAGGAGGCGTTTTCTCATATCAGTTTTCCAGTCAGGATTGATATGTAAATATTATTCCTTAATCCTTCACTTATGTTTGTTGCAAGCTCAGAACGCATTTTTTTCCGACAAAAGATTAAAATAGCAATGCCCCCATAAACACGGTTTATTGCCGAACGGAGGAATACCATGAACCGCGCCGTACGTCATCTGGATTGGTTTATCAGCATCAATCTTGCCGTTATCGGCGGTTATGTTGATACGGTGGGGTTTGTCGCTTTATCCGGATTGTTCACTGCCCACGTCACGGGCAACTTCATCCTGATCGCCAGCGAATTGATCGGGATTGAACACGGCATATGGATCAAATTGATGATTTTTCCGGCATTCATTCTCGGCGTGATACTGACGCGCTTAATCACATTGGTCACACCCGAAAAAAACCTGACGAAAGTGATTTTACTGGAAGCGCTCTTTCTCTTCGCGGCCATGATTTTCGGTTTGGCTGCGCCATCCGTTCATCCCATCGATTCCCTTCCCGGCATGATGGCGGGCCTGCTCGCCGCCATTGCCATGGGTATGCAAACCACCCAGGGGCGTCTGGTGCTGATTCATGCATCCCCTACTACCGTCATGACAGGCAATATCACTGAAGCGGTCATCAACCTTGTCGATATACTGGTTGTTCCCAGCAGACGGGAAAAGTGGCTTTCCCGCATCCACCTCATATTCACGTTGAGCCTTATTGCTTCATTTGCCATTGGCGCCATCCTCGGTGCCTTTGCCTTTTACTTTTTTTCTTTCTGGGCGCTGGTGCTGCCGGTCCTGCAATTGGCTTTCACCGCTTACCTTGTGCAAAGATTCCCGCTCCATCATTCATTGCCTCAGTAGACAGGTATTATCATGCGTTCCTGCCGGAGGCTTTAATAACACTGGAAAAAGTATGAACCGCATTGTTCGCATTCTGGGTTGCCTGATCGTTTTGTTTTCCCTGACCGCCTGCGCTACCCGGGGCGTTGACGCCACCCGGTTCGGGCTGGAGGATGCCGTGATCGCGGCGGATCTGGAAACCTTTCCCCAGGATCTGACCGTGTACGCCGGGCGCGCAGGCAAGGATACCGCGCTGATGGCCCCCGAACGGCAGGGCGGGGAAGACACACGGTTTGACGAGAATTTTTTCGCGGCCTGGGACAGGACGGTTTTGCACCTGCCCAGGGATGACGTGTTCGAGGCGGTCAGGAAGATGAGCCCTGCCAGGGGCTTCGCGGAAAACCTGCGGCCGTGGGGCAAGGAACGCTGGCAGGAAGTGGTCGCCAACTGCTTCATGGAAGGCTACGGTGGCATTTCCGTAAGACCGGCCATCACCGTTGGCACGGCGAATTTACGAAGAATGCCTACGGACGCGCCGTATTTTCTGAACCCCGGCAAGGCCGGCGAGGGCTTCCCCTTTGATTACCTGCAAAACTCCGTGCTCTGGGTGGGCACGCCGGTAGCCGTGATCCACATTTCCCGCGACCGGATGTGGGCTTACGTGCAAACCCGCCTCATTTCCGGCTGGACGCGGGTAGCCAACCTCGCGGTCGTGGACAAGGATTTTATTGATACATGGCGTTCGCGGCCCCTGGCGGTACTGATCCAGGACAACGTTGCGCTTATCGTAACGGATCAAAAAACGGATGCCGTGACCGGGGGCGAGCCTGCCGCCCTGGGATACGTGGGAACCGTTCTGCCGCTTGCCCCGATAAAAAACAGGCGTGAGCCGAAATCGCCTCATGTCTTTGTCCATGTGCCGTTGCGTTCGTCCGACGGCAGGGCAATCGTGGCTACGGCTCTTGCGCCCATGTCTGCTACCCGGAAAAAACCCATGTACCTGACACCGCTGAACGTGGCCCTGGTGGGCAACGCCATGATGGGGCAACCCTATGGATGGAGCGGGTTTTTCGGGCAACGGGACTGCTCGGCGACCATGCATGACCTGTTCGTGCCGTTCGGCGTCTGGCTGCCGCGCAACTCTCGCCTGCAGGGGGAACTGGGCACGCATCTCGATCTGGGCGGCCTGACCCCGGATCAGAAGGAAGAAAAGATCATTCGCGAAGGCATTCCCTTCTTTTCTCTGGTCAGCATGCCGGGACATGTGGGACTGTACCTCGGTACATACCCGAAACCCGAAGGCAGGGAAACGCGCGACGTTCCGGTCATGTTCCACAACATCTGGGGTTTGCGCGTGGTGGGCGGCTCGGGCGAGAACAAACGCGAGGGACGCGCCATCATCGGCAAGGCCGTGGTGACGAGTCTCAGGCCCGGCGTGGAACACGAGGGCCTTTCGTCTCCGGCAGGCATCCTTGACCGGATAAGCGGACTGGCCGTTTTACCCGACCCGCTTCCCGGGGAGTGAGGCGGCAGACGATAAAGATATTGCTGAAGCGGCTTGAGGGGGATCGACAGCAGGGCATAGCGATCCAGTAACAGCATGTTTCCCTCTATTAATTTGCGTTTGCTTTTTATTCAAACGCTCAAAATATATACGTTATTAAAGCCTGTTCATATATTTTTTATGACGCTAAATTTGGTATTGCCTCAAGCATTTTTAAATACGGCCCGTTTGGTTGCTCAAATGCTGCCCGCCCTAGGCTCAGGACTCATTAATTGAGATAAAAGATCACGGTAGCGGCGATGCATATAGAGGAGAAGAAAGTATGGGCACATCTGTCATAGCGCATGGCAATTCTTCGCCAGTCCTTGAGTCTGCCGAACATGTTCTCTATCTT
>JAVBTJ010000063.1:0-3838 GCA_031556215.1 Oxalobacter sp. | reverse complement strand
GCCTTCTTGCGCCGCTGCTTTTTCCAAGATATTACTTTCCCGGACAGGGAAACGATGCAAAAAATCGTGGATGTTCACTTCCCCGATCTTTCGGAAAACCTGATGCGCGAAGCGCTGGAGGTTTTTTACGAGCTGCGCCAGGTCAACGGGTTCAGGAAAAAGCCTTCCACGTCTGAACTGATCGACTGGTTAAAGCTTTTGAAAGCGGAAGGCATTGACCCAACCATCCTTGCCAAAGGCGATAAACGAACAGAGGTGCCTCCCCTGTCTGGCGCCCTCCTGAAAAACGAGCAGGATGTGGAAATGCTAAGCCGCATCGTCCGGATGAATCGCAACCAGCGCAACTGATTTTTGCCCTGCCATGTTGATTGATTTTTTCCTGCACCTGAAGGAACGCCGCCTCCCGGTCACGATCACGGAATACCTGGCTTTGCTGGAAGCCCTGCAAGCCGGGCTGGCCCATTGCAGCGTGGATGATTTTTATACGCTTTCCCGCATCTGTCTTGTCAAAAACGAAGCGCACTATGACCGTTTTGACGTGGCTTTTGCCGAATACTTTGAAAGAATCCAGGGACAGGAAAACGGTGGAGAAATCCCTGCCGAATGGCTGGAGCCTGCAAAAAACAAGCCGCTCTCGCCGGAAGAACTCGCCATGCTGGATATCCCGCTTGCCGAAGAAACGCTCCGGCTGGAGCCTTTGCAGGAAGAAAAACCGCTTGAGGATGATCGTGGCAAGCTGAAAGGCAGCAGCGGAAACCATCCTCTTGGCCTGGGCGGGATTCCTCCTGACGAGCTTCCCCAGGAAAAAACCGTCACCGACAACAAAAAAGCCAGCAAGGCGTGGGAAAACCGGCAGTTCCAGGATCTGGACGCCGATGTCGAACTGGGAACGCGCAATATCAAGATGGCTTTGCGCCGTCTTCGCAAGTTTGCCCGCGAAGGCGTGCCAGACGAACTGGATCTGGAAGAAACCATCCGCAAGACCGCGCGCAATGCTGGCTGGCTGGATCTGGTGATGCGCCCTGAACGCAAAAACAGGGTGAAAGTGCTCCTGCTCTTTGACCGGGGCGGCTCGATGGTTCCTTACGTCAAACAGTGTGAAGAGCTTTTTTCCGCTGCCCGGACAGAATTCAAGCACATGGACTATTTTTATTACCATAACTGTGTGTATGACGCGGTATGGAAGTATGACGGGCCATCTTCGATCACTTATTATTCGCTGCACACGCTGATCAATAAATTCGGCAAGGACTACAAGCTGATTTTTGTGGGGGATGCAACGATGGGACCAGTGGAAATCACGGATCCGGGCAGGGATTTTTTCGATACCGAAAACGTCCATTCCGGTGAGACGGCGATGAAAACCCTTTTATCCCATTTCAGGCATGCCGTCTGGCTTAACCCTGAACAGGAACGCTTCTGGTCTCACGCAAAATCCATTGAAATGATTCATGAAATCATGGAAAAACGCATGTTTCCCCTGACACTGCGCGGGCTGGATGATGCCATGCGCAGCCTGGGCAAATAAATTGGCTCTTGAGAAATTTTTCCGGATAGGGAAGAATAGACAGGTTTGAACCTCAAGCCTCCCACAGGCTCAACCCTCAAGGAAAACGGAATGTTCACCAATTGCCGCGCCCTGATCGTTACTGCCCTCTTCGCATTTTCCCTCCCGGCCCTGGCGCAGCAAATGCCGGTGTTCTCCAAAACCTGTCCCGCCGGGTCAAAAAGTGCGCAGGAAATTTTTCATACCGGTATGCAAATCCGTTCCGGCAAGGACGGACAAAAGAAAAACCCGCTGATTGCCGAGGAATATTTTGTGCTGGCCATGAGTAAAGGCAGCGCCAGGGCAGCGTTTGCCCTGGGCGAAATGTACCGCTACGACTTTGCCGATAACCGCGCCAAACCCGCCCGGAAAACTTACATGACGTCCATGTACACTTTTGCCGCGGAAAAAAACTGCCCGGAGGCCTGGGCCACCCTGGCAGAATGCCATGAAAAGGGAACCGGCGCAAAAAAAGACCCGAAAAAGGCAATGGAGCTTGCCAAACAGGCTGCCGACGCGAACTCCCCCAAAGGCATGGAAGTCTATGGCCGTCTTCTGGCGGAACAGGAAAAGGATGTAGACACCGGCAGGCAGTGGCTAAAACGCGCCATTGAAGCAGGAAATGGGGATGCCGGGATGCCGCTGGCAGATACTTACGCCCGTGAAAAGGATAGCCTGGGGGTTTTGACCTCCCTTCGCGCGGGAGCCGCCAAAGGCAGCAAAAAATGCCTTGAAGTCCTGACAGCCATCTTTCTTGAGGGACATTACGGACAGGAAAAGGATTTGCGCCATGCCGCCTGCTACCGCAAGCTGGCAGAGGGAATAGACGATTACGAAACGCCACGCCCCATCGCCAACCTGGACAAACAATGCCCGAGAAAGAAATTTCTGATGCCGTTCCAGAACAGGTAATGTGCCTCCTGCCAAAACAAGCGGCCTGACCGGAATCACCTGGAAACCAGGATGGAGCACAAACCGGTTGCGCTGACGATGAAGAGGATGGCAAGGTACCAGATAAAGCGCTGGATAAGCCGGATTGAGCGGGGACGGTTGCGGAAAAGGTATTCGACAATCATAAAATACAGGGTGACGAATATCAGCCCGGCATTGCCCATCTGGATAACCGGGATAGCCTGCCTTGCCTGTTCATTTGGCAGCCCCACCAGAAAGGAAACGAGCGCATAGCCGGAGGCGATGAAAAGCACGGTGATGAAAAGCAGGGATTTGACGGTAAAAAATGCGCTGTGCTTTTCAAGCTGCTCGCCCCATCGCCGGATGCGGGGAGAATTTTCAATCGGGTTGGGCTGCTGGCATGGCATATCAAGCCTGTCTTTCTGTTTTTTATAACGGGATGGGTTGCATTGTATTCCATTTGGCCGGCACAAACACAAAACGGCCTTTTTCAAGGCCGTTTTGCAGGGTCATCCAGCCGGAATCTTACTTCAATACAGGCAGCATCTCCTGGGCGCTGTATCTTGCGGCGCCCTCTCCCATTGAGGCACCCAGTTTTTTGAGGACACGATCCGAGAGTTTTTCTTCTTCGGTATAGTCTACGATGCTGTTGGTTTTGAAAACATCGCGAGCAACGCTGTCTACGGTGCCCAGTTCATCAGCCAGGCCAAGCTCGATGGCTTTGGTGCCTGTCCAGACAAGGCCGCTGAAGGTGTCGCTGGTTTCCTTCAGCCGGGTGCCGCGTCCGTTTTTGACAACGGCGATGAACTGCTGGTGAATTTCATCAATCAGTTCCTGGACGTATTGTTTCTGCTGCGGGTTTTGCGGGCTGAACGGATCCATGAAAGCCTTGTTTTTACCGGATGTCATGAGACGGCGCTCAATGCCAACCTTGTCCATCAGGCCGGTAAAGCCGAATCCATTCATCAGGACGCCGATTGAGCCAACGATGCTGGCCTTGTCCACGTAGATGTTGTCGGCAGCCGCTGCGATGTAATAGCCGCCGGAGGCGCACATTTCATCGACCACGACATGGACGGGCTTGTCCGGGTATTTTGCCTTCAGGCGCACGATTTCGTCGTATATCCGGCCAGCCTGCACGGGACTGCCACCCGGACTGTTGATCCGCAGGATCACGCCGACGCTGTTTTTTTCTGAAAAGGCTTTTTGCAGCGCCTTGATGATATTTTCGGCTGAAGCCTTGCCGTCAGACTGGATCACGCCGCTGACCTTGATCAGGGCCGCATGAGGTTCTACCGGGGCGCTGTCGCCGCTGGAAAGATCGATAGTACGTGCCATGCCAAAGATGACGAGGGCAATGATAATCCAGGTAAATTTGAA
>JAVBTJ010000115.1:0-7687 GCA_031556215.1 Oxalobacter sp. | reverse complement strand
GGATGGACAAGTACCAGGCTCTCAACAGCCTGACGCTGCGCGGCATCTGGATGATGCTTGAGGCCGGGAGCGATGATCCTGTCGAACTGGTCGTGTTTGAAAACGTGCCCCGGATCGCCAACCGGGGGCGCCGCCTGCTGGATCAGATAGGCGACCTGTTACGCGCCTACGGGTATGCCGTGGCGGAAACCACGCATGATTGCGGCGAGCTGGGCGGGCTGGCGCAATCTCGCAAGCGTTTTTTGATGGTTGCCCGGCACATGGAAAAGGTGAGGCCGTTTCTGTACGAGCCGATGAAAAAGAGCCTGAAATCGGTCGGCCAGATTCTGGATGCCCTGCCCCTGCCCGGCGATCCGCTTGCCGGGCCAATGCACCGGGTTCCGCGGTTGCAGTGGAAAACATGGCTTCGCCTTGCCTTTGTCGAGGCGGGAAGCGACTGGCGAAGCCTGAATAAGCTGGCGGTGGAAAACGGGCACCTGCGGGATTATCTGGTGGTGCCGGAAATGCACAATGGCACCCTGGGCGTTTTGCCGTGGGAATCGTCTACCGGTACGATTATCGGCACGTCCCGCTGTTCCAACGGCACTTACAGCGTGGCAGACCCGCGCTTTGCTGCCGGAGGCGAATATGGGCAGCTTGGCGTCAGGCAATGGGATGAGGCAACGGGCACGATCACAGGACAACGCTCACCCATCCAGGGTGGTTTTTCGGTGGCTGATCCCCGGATGTCTGACAGCCAATTTCGGCAAAACGGCATTTACCGGGTGGTACCGTGGGACAGCCAGGCGGGAGCGATTACCGGCGCCGGGCATGTTGCGGGTGCCGCCATGTCGATCGCTGATCCGCGCCGTGATGGCCCGACCTACGGGAAATATCCTGTGACCGGCTGGGACAAGGCAAGCGGTACGGTTATCAGCGGTTCGACAACCGGCCAGGGTGCCTTTGCCGTGGCCGATCCCAGAACGGGTATCAGCCGTGGACGGGGCGATAATTACCTGACGGCCAGGCATTACGGGATTACGACATGGGACGCGCATTGCGGCGCGGTTTCGGCTGCCGCATGCTACGACAACGGAAAATGGTCTGTTGCGGATCCGCGCGATATTAGGGGCCCAGAGAATCCAGAGAAAATGCCAAACCCGGCCGACAAGCTGATCGCCGTTATCCGTGCACTGGATAACACCTGGCATCGGCCTTTTACGACTTTTGAACTGGCGGCATTGCAGAGCCTTGTTGACCCGGAAGAGCAACTGGAACTGGACGGGCTTTCAGATAGTGCATGGCGCGAGCGGATCGGCAACGCTGTCCCGCCAGCAGCGGCCACCGCCATCGCGGAAGTGATGGGCACTACCCTTTTGCTGGCATGGGAGGGAGAAACCTTTGTCCTGTCGTCCACGCCGATCTGGGTGCGCCCCATGGTCGCCGCGCTCACCTGTGCACAAGGGGGTGTGGTATGAGCCATAAATTCATAAATCTGGACGCGGACATCATGACGCATTCCGGGAAATACTTTCCTTTTTTCAAGCCGGAAGAGTATGACTTCGACATTTTCACAATCGCGCATGCGCTTTCAAAGCTGTGCCGCTTCACAGGCCACACGCGCCGTTTTTATTCGGTGGCGCAGCATTCCGTACTGGTCAGCCGTATTTTGCCGCCGGAACACCAGAAGGCCGGGCTGCTCCATGATGCGGCAGAGGCGTTTATCGGGGACATGAGCAAACCCCTGAAAGACCTTTTTCCGGAATTCAAGCGGATTGAGGAAGCGATCGAGGAAGCGCTTTTTGCCCAGTTTGGCATCCCCTTCCCCATGCAGCCGGAAATCAAACATGCCGATCTGGTTTTGCTGGCCACCGAACAGCGTGACCTGTTGCCGCCCATTGAAAGCCAATGGGCATTACTCGCTGGCATTGAGCCAATGGACGATGTAATTGAGCCGTGGACACCGGAGGAGGCCTATAAAGCCTTCATTCGGCGGTTCGTGAACCTGTTTTTCGGCTGGGACGAACACCCGCAAGCAACTGTTCGGCCGAATCTGGTCACGGACGAAGAAAGAAAAAACTTCGAGGCCTGGATGGGTGCGTTTTTCCCTTCAACCAGCCTGAAACGCGGTGCGGATGGGCGGTATCTCAGCGAGGATACCGAATTCCGCTGGCAAAAGAAGCGTTCCCGCGCTTCTCAGGAAAGGGGGGGATCATGAGCAAGACTGAACTGAAATTCGTATGTCCAGAATGTGGAGGGCGGATTTATACCTGGGAAGAATTGCTGGTAACAGAAAAAGTGCCGTTACGCCCGACAAATGGAAAACCCGGAAGGAAAACGCGCTCAAAACCAGAACAATTCCCATGCGGTGATATGTGGGGGCTTGGTTGTTATGATTGTGGGGCATCTGTAAATGCCGCCCTGCGGCACAGAATAGATGCGAAATGGCTCCATGTCTGTGATCTTGTCTGGCCATTTTGAGGTGTTAAATTATGCATCCACCTCCATACCTTACTGAAACCGAAATACTCCGGATGGCCAGCCCGCTAAAGCAGCCGGCGGCTATCCGGCGATGGTGCCAGCGACAGAGCATTTTCTTTGACAAGGAGATGCCAAACGGCCTGCCGCTTATCCCGCGCTCTTTTCTGGGTGAGGAACCAACGCCATCCGGCCCGCCGGATCTGGATGCGACGAAATACCGTGAAAGATTCGGAAATGCGGCCAGAACCTGACAGTGTGGTATAAATTATGGCAATGGGGCGTAAAAGGAAAAATCCACTCGGACTGCCGGATCGTGTTTATCCAAAACATGGTGCGTTCTATTACGTCCACAAAGACGGTACATGGGAACACATCGGAACTGATGTGCTTGAGGCAAAACGCAAAGGCCATCGGTACAACAACCCGGAAAGCACTTTCGGCACAATAGCGCATTATCTTGACTTGTTTCTTGTCGCGTGTGAAAAGCGGGTTTTGGCCGGTGACATGGCAAAGCGCACTTTTGAGGATTACAGGCGTGATGTCGAAGTCCTGAAAGTGATGTTCGGGAAATATATCCCTCTCGCGATAGAGCCAAAGCATGTGGCCCAGTTTCTTGATCTGGGCGTTGAAAACAACCGGGCTGTCCGGGCCAACCGGGAGAAAGCCTGCCTTTCTGCCTTTTTTACCTGGATGATCCGAAAAGGTGAAGCCGGTGTCCGGACAAATCCCTGTATCGGGATCCGGCGCAACAAGGAAAAAAAACGCGCCCGGTATGTGGAGCATGACGAATACCAGGCTATCCGCAAGCTGGCGACAAAGCAGGTTCGCGCCCTGATGGATCTGGTTTACCGCACCCTGCAGCGCCCGGAAGATATTATTAACTGGACGCCGGCAAACATTGTCCAAAAACGGGAACCAGATGGCACGGTGAGACGAGTGATCCGCACGATACAGGACAAAACAGATGCTACGGTGGATATTGAAATTACAAAAGAGATTGACGCCATTTTGCGCCAGTTGAACGTATTCGGAACCATCACCGGGCCTGGCATGACATTGTTACACCGACAGGACGGCAAGCCTTATACCTATGACGGGCTTTCTGCCATGCTGCGCAGGTATATCAAGAAAGCTGGCCTCACCTCTTTCGGATACTACGATCTCAAGGGAAAAGGCGCCACCGACATGTGGCTATCCGGAGTGCCGATGGAGCAGATTCAGGTACTGTGTGCCCATGAATCCATCCGCACCACAGAGGTGTATGTGAAGAGCCGCTGGCGGGGGACAGTGACACCGAACCAGGTGGAAATTCCAAAGAAAAAAGTCGGCGAATAAGCGCTATTTGTGTCTCCTTTTGATGGCAGATTTAACAATATATTAGACAACTGTCTAATATTCTGTCTAAAACTCAAAGAAAAAGGGGTTACGTTTTTGACGTAACCCCTTGATATTTCTGGCTCCCCGACCAGGGCTCGAACCTGGGACCTGCGGATTAACAGTCCGTCGCTCTACCGACTGAGCTATCAGGGAATAAAGAAGAAGATTATAAGCACGCCTTCGCTGTCTGTCAAACAAATAATAACTTTTTTTATCGTTTGTTGCTCGCGGTGGTATTTTTGGGAGATTTCCCCTTTTTGGGTGCGGCTTTCCCCTGTGCGGCAGGCTTGGGTTTGGCTGTTTTTTCTCCTGCGCTTTTCTGCGCCGGTTTAGGGACTGGAGCGGATGCGGCAGATGGCGGCGTTGCAGCGGGTTTGGTTTCCGGTGCGGTGATGTCGCCTTCTATGAGTTTTTCCTTGACAGGAAATTTGGCGGTGTCGATGACCTGGATGAAGATTTCATCCTTTTTGATCATGCCCAATTCATAGCGGGCACGTTCTTCTATGGCTTCGGTACCGACTTCGAGGTCGCGCACTTCGGATGCCAGGCGGGCGTTACGCAGACGCAGTTCTTCGTTTTTGTCCTTTGCGGCGTCCACCTGAAGGCTCAGCTCACGAACGCGGAAATAGCCGCCCTTGCCCATCCATAGCGGATACTGGATAAGCAGGAGCAGTATGGCAAGCGTGATGGTTATCAGGCGCATCGTTCGGGCAGCCTAAACCAGACTGCCGGTAAGGTACCGGCAGTCTGAAACGGGTTTACTTCAGGTTATAGTAGGCGTTTCTGCCAGGGTAACTGGCAATTTCGCCCAGGTCTTCTTCGATGCGCAGCAACTGGTTGTACTTTGCCATGCGGTCGGAACGTGACATGGAACCAGTCTTGATCTGCAGGGCATTGGTGCCGACTGCGATGTCTGCGATGGTCGAGTCTTCGGTTTCGCCTGAACGGTGCGAGATGACGGCGGTATAACCGGCCCGCTTGGCCATTTCGATGGCGGCGAAGGTTTCGGTCAGGGTGCCGATCTGGTTGATCTTGATGAGGATGGAGTTGCCGATGCCTTTGCTGATGCCTTCACGCAGGATCTTGGTGTTGGTAACAAAGAGGTCATCGCCGACAAGCTGGACTTTTTTGCCCAGCGCCTTGGTGAGGATGGCCCAGCCTTCCCAGTCATTTTCCGCCATCGCGTCTTCGATGGAGATGATGGGGTATTTGTTGCACCAGGTTTCCAGCAGGTTGGTAAAGTCGGCTGCGGTGAGGGAAAGCCCTTCGCCGCTCAGGTTGTAGCGGCCATCCTTGTAGAATTCGCTGGCGGCGCAATCCAGGCCAATGGCGATCTGCCGCCCCGGTTCGAAGCCGGCCTGTTCGATGGCCTGCATGATGAGCTGGATGGCTTCTTCGTGGTGTGCAACGGATGGTGCAAAGCCGCCTTCGTCGCCAACATTGGTATTCAACCCACGGGCTTTAAGGATCTTGCGGAGGGTATGGAAGACTTCCGCACCGTAGCGGATGGCTTCGCGGAATGTCGGCGCACCAACCGGGATGATCATGAATTCCTGGATGTCGAGGTTGTTGTCGGCGTGTGCGCCGCCATTGACGACGTTCATCATGGGAACAGGCATCTGCATGACACCGGAACCGCCGAAATAACGGTAAAGCGGCAGCCCTGCTTCTTCGGCTGCGGCCTTGGCAACGGCCATTGAAACGGCCAGGGTGGCATTGGCACCCAGGCGGCCTTTGTTTTCGGTGCCATCCAGGTCGATCAGGGTTCTATCGAGAAATGCCTGTTCGCTGGCATCCAGCCCGATGATGGCTTCGGCTATCTCGGTATTGATGTGTTCGATGGCTTTCAGCACGCCTTTTCCCTGGTAGCGGCTGGCGTCGCCGTCACGCAGTTCGATGGCTTCGCGTGAGCCGGTGGAAGCGCCGGATGGTACGGCTGCACGTCCCATGACGCCGGATTCGAGCAGTACGTCGCATTCGACCGTCGGATTGCCGCGAGAATCCATGATTTCACGTCCGATGATGTCTACGATAGCACTCATGATTGCTCCTTTTTTCAATAAGAAGGGGGTTGTGGTTATTTACGCAAAATCAAATTCAAGAAATCCGGATTTTTTAACGACACGATCCAGTTCCAGCAGGGTCGCCAGGAGCCCTTCCATCCTGTCCAGCGGCACGGCATTGGGGCCGTCTGATTTGGCCTCTGCCGGATTGGGGTGAGTTTCCATGAAGAGTCCCGATATGCCGACGGAGACGGCCGCACGAGACAGGACGGGTACGAATTCACGCTGGCCACCTGATGAGGTACCCAGGCCACCGGGCAACTGCACGGAATGGGTGGCGTCAAAAACGACAGGGCAGCCGGTTTTACGCATCATGGCAAGGGAGCGCATGTCGGAGACAAGGTTGTTGTACCCGAATGAAGCGCCTCTTTCGCAAACGAGGAAGTTGTCTTCGGCAAGACCGGCTTCCCTGGCGGCCTCGCGGGCTTTTGCCACGACATTCAACATATCGTCTGGCGCAAGGAACTGGCCTTTTTTGATGTTGACAGGCTTGCCGCTACGGGCGCATGCCTGGATGAAATCGGTCTGGCGGCACAAAAAGGCCGGTGTCTGGATGACATCAACAACGCTGGCGGCCTGTTCGATTTCTTCTTCGGCATGGACGTCGGTAATGACAGGGACATTGAACTGTTTCCTGACATCCGCAAGGATTTCCAGCCCTTTGTCGATACCCGGCCCCCGGAATGAGGAGGACGAGGAACGGTTTGCCTTGTCATAGGATGATTTGTAGATAAAGGGAATACCCAGGCGTTTGGTCATTTCGGTCAAGGCGCCAGCGGTGTCGATGGCAAGCTGGTGCGACTCGATGACGCACGGCCCTGCTATAAGGAAAAAGGGCTTGTCCAGCCCTGTGTCAAAGCCGCAGAGTTTCATGCTGCCCTTTCTTTCTGTTGGGTTTGCTCTTCCTTGTGCTTTAATGCCGCCGTCACAAAAGCGATGAAAAGCGGATGGCCGTCACGCGGGGTAGACTTGAATTCCGGGTGATACTGGACACCCATATACCACGGATGTGAATTCTCACCTTCCCGCCTCAACTCCATGATTTCGCACAACTTTTCATTTGGCGTGCTGGCGGAAACAATCAGCCCGGCATCCATGATGCGACCCAGGTAGTGGTTGTTGGCTTCGTAGCGGTGGCGGTGGCGCTCGGTCACGAGGTTGCCGTAGATTTCAGAGGCCAGCGTGCCCGGCTCAATGGCACAGGTCTGCGCACCCAGGCGCATGGTGCCGCCAAGATCGGATTCTTTGTCGCGATGCTCGATCTTGCCGTCCTGGTTTTGCCATTCGGTAATCAGGGCAACGACCGGTTGGTCTGTGTCAGGCGCAAATTCGGTTGAATTGGCGTTTTTAAGTCCCGCCACGTTGCGGGCATACTCAATGAGGGCGGCCTGCATGCCCAGGCAGATGCCCAGGTAAGGTATCTTGTTTTCACGGGCATAACGGGCAGCGATAATCTTGCCTTCCACGCCGCGCACGCCAAAGCCGCCGGGAACGAGGATGGCATCGTATTTGCCCAGTTCGCCGGTGCCTTTCTGTTCGATCTCCTCCGAATCGAGAAAGTCGATATTGACGCGGCTGTTGGTATGGATACCGGCATGGCGAAGCGCCTCGATTAACGACTTGTACGATTCGGTCAGGTCAACGTATTTGCCAACCATGCAGATGCAAACTTCTTTTTCCGGATGATCCAGCGCATACACCAGCTTGTTCCAGACAGAAAGGTCTGCCGGCGGCGGGGAAAGGTTGAGTTCCTTGCAAATGATGGCGTCAAGCCCCTGGTTGTGCAG
>JAVBTJ010000013.1:0-12729 GCA_031556215.1 Oxalobacter sp. | reverse complement strand
AAAGGCGGATGCCTTCGGAGAGTTTTTCCGGTCCCATGGCATCTTCATTGAGCATGAAACGGAAGGTTTTTTCATCCACGCTCAATTTTTCAATCGAGTCGGCTTTTGCGGTGTCCGGGCTGAGTTTGCGGGTCACCGGCGCATTGGATTCGGAAAGCTTCTGGAGCAGTTCGGGGCTGATGGTCAGCAGGTCGCATCCGGCCAGTTCGGTAATCTGCGAGGTGTTGCGGAAACTCGCTCCCATGACTTCAGTTTTGTAGCCGAATTTGCGGTAGTAGTTGTAGATGCGCTTGACCGACTGTACGCCCGGATCGTCTGCGCCGGTATACTCGTTGCCGGTGGATTTTTTGTACCAGTCATAAATCCTGCCAACGAAAGGCGAGATCAACTGTACGCCCGCTTCGGCGCAGGCAATGGCTTGCGAGAGGGAGAAAAGCAGGGTCATGTTGCAGCGGATGCCTTCTTTTTCCAGCACTTTGGCGGCCTGGATGCCCTCCCACGTCGAGGCGATCTTGATGAGTACCCTTTCACGCGAAATCCCGGCTGCTTCGTAAAGGGCAATAAGCTCGCGCCCTTTTCGGATGCTGCCTTCCGTGTCAAAGGACAGGCGCGCGTCTGTTTCGGTCGAAACCCGGCCCGGCACGATATTGAGGATTTCGCACCCGAAGGCGACCAGCAGGCGGTCGATGATGGCTTCGGTCGATTTTTCCCGGTTGTCGCGCACGGCTTTTTCCAGCAGGGCATGATAGGTGTCCTTCTGCACGGCCTTGACGATCAGCGACGGGTTGGTAGTCGAATCTTGCGGGGTATAACTGCGAATGGACTGAAAATCGCCGGTGTCGGCCACAACGGTGGTGTATTGCCTGAGTTGTTCGAGTTGGTTCATGTTTGATTCCTTCGCAAAAGAGGGCGTTTCCATATCTGAATTGTAGCAATTCTGCTCCCAATGTGGCAGAAACGGCCTGCAAATGGCTAAAAAATAGCATTTTTGCAAAAAAAGCCTTTGCTTTTGTTGTTGGGAAGTAATATTCTTTCAAGGTTGCAACCAGTTTTTTTTTCTGTTCACATCAAAAAACGGCGGAGAAGGTTTTTCCCTGTTTTTTCGAGTGATTTTGCCGGGCAGGATACCGCCTGTGCGGCAAGGTTGTTGTGTTGAACTTTTTTTACCGGATAAAAGTGAAGACCATGAAAGCACTCAAATTCCTAATCGGCTTAACGGCAGCCCTGTTACTCGTGTCATGCGATCAGAAAAAGGATGTTCCTGACGCGGAAGTCACGGCAGTTGCCAAGGAAGCCTACCTGTACGGTTATCCGATGGTGAAGAATTACAAGGAGATGTACTCCTCGGCCATCGATACGCAAAACCCCGGCTACAAGAAGCCGTTTAACGAATTTTACATGGCGCCCCGCGTGGATACGCCGGCCGACAAGAACAAGCTGACAGCCAGCAACGATACCCCGTACGGCAGCGTATGGCTGGATCTGCGCCGCGAACCGCTCGTGATGACGGTGCCTGCTGTTGAGGACAGCCGTTACTACTCGGTTCAGTTTACCGACCTGTATTCCTACAATTTTGACTATGTGGGAACGCGTACCGGCGGTAACAAGGGCGGCAAATTCCTGATCGTTGGGCCAGGCTGGAAGGGTGAAAAGCCGGACGGCATTGCCCGCGTGATCCAGTCGGATACCCAGTTTGCCTATGCGCTTGTCCGCATCCAGCTCATGAGTCCGGACGATATGCCCAATATCGAGAAAATCCAGGGTGCCTTTGCCCTTGCACCGCTTTCACAGGTAACGGGTGCTGCCGCACCGGCTGAAGTGCCACCGGTCAATTTCCCGGCCTACAGCGATGAGAAGGCTGCGACTCCGGAATTTTTCTCTTACATGAACTTCGTGATGCAATTCGGTTCTGTCCCGCAGGACGAGGCCGAACTGATGAAGCGTTTCGAGAAAATCTCGGTTGGCTCTGGCAAGAAATTCTCCCTGGAAACCCTGGGCGAAGCTGAGAAAAAAGCATGCCAGTCCGGTATTGACGGCGGTATTGCCGATCTGGACGCCGCCCAGAAGGGCGACCTGATCAAGATCGCCAGCATGCACGGTACCCGCGCGGAACTGAAAAACAATTATCTCCACCGTGCCTATGGCGCGATGACCGACCTGTATGGCGCTTCGTCGCAGGAAATCCTGACCATCAACTACAAGCTGGATTCCGAATTCAAAGTCCTGAATGCGGCCAATCATTACACCATTCGCTTTGAGAAGGACAAGCTGCCGCCGACCAATGCCTTCTGGTCGCTGACCCTGTACAATGTGCCGGGACAGCTTCTGGTGGATAATCCGGTCAAGCGCTACACCATCAACAGTACGATGGTCTCCAAGATGATAACGGATCCTGCTGACGGCAGCGTCACTGTTTTCATCCAGAAAGAGGCACCGGGTACGGAACCAGCGCCAAAAGCGCCTGAGGCTGAGAAACCGGCCGCACCGGCAGAGGCTGCCAAAGCGGCTGACACCGCGCCTAAAGCGGTTGGTGCTGCTCCCGCCAAGGACGCTACTGCGCCAAAAGCAGCGGATGCTGTCAAGCCTGCCACTGCGGTTGCCGAGAAGAAGCCTGCAACTGACAGCGCCGCCAAGCCGGTAGAGGCCAAGCCCGCTGCCGCTGTTGCGGAGAAAAAGCCTGCGGCTGACAATGCCAGGCCTGCTGCCGCCGCGGTTGCCGAGAAGAAGCCTGTTGCAGACGCCAAGCCTGCTGCCCCGGCTGTCTTGCCGAAAGACTCCGCGCTGGTTGCCAACTGGCTCCCCGCACCGGAAGGTGACTTCTGTGTCGTGATGCGAATTTACATCCCGAAAGATGAGGCATTGAACGGTACCTGGAAAGAGCCAGCTGTTGTGCGCTTTGGCGCGGAAGCACCGGCAGCCGATGCAGCCAAGCCTGCGGATGGTGCGAAACCGGTCGATGGCGCTGCTCCGGCTGATGGCGCCAAACCAGCGGCACCTGCCGCTGGCGCAGATGCCAAGCCAGCCGCGCCTGCTGTGGCACCCGCTGCCGCTTCCGGTACGGTGCCTGCCACCGCTCCGGCTGGCACAGCCAAACCGGCAGTACCGGCCCAGCCTGCCGTTGCGCCTGCTGTGGCGACACAGCCAGCAGCCAAACCGGTCGCGCCGGTTCCGCCTGCGACAACACCGGCGGCCAAGCCTGCTGCTGCAACAGGCAGCCAGCCTGCACCGAAGAAACCATAACCGGTTTTCGGAGCAAAAAGACAAAAGGGCAGCTTTCGCTGCCCTTTTTCATGTCTGCTTCTTTTTATGCGACTGTCGCAGAATTGCAACAGATTTTCACGGTTCCTGGCGAAATTCGCTGTTTTCCCGGCGATTGATTTGGGATGGGAGAAGGTATTTTTTATAATATCAGGTTAATGCGTTCTGAGCCTGGTCAGTACGCAATTCCTGAAAGACAGAAAGATGAAAAAAACGTTTATGGCACTGGCGATGCTTGGCACCGCCGCAGGCACCGTTCATGCACAGAATGTGCAGCTTTACGGTATTGTGGATACCGGTTACATCAGGGAATCCGGGTCTGATGCCCGTATGGGCAGCAATACGGAAAGCCGCATCGGTTTCAAGGGAACGGAAGACTTGGGTAGTGGCCTGAAAGCGACTTTCGAACTGGAAAAGCGCCTGAACCTTAACGACGGTACCAACAGCGGCAACAGGTGGGACTCTCCCCAGGGCGATGGCCGCCATAATGCCTATGACAACGCCAATGGCATCAACGCCGACTGGAAAGGCGCAGCCAATGTGGGTTTGTCGCATAACGACTGGGGGGCGATCCGCCTGGGACGGGTGAACAACCTGGGGGTGGAGACTTATCGCCGCATTGATCCCTTTGACCACAACGGTATCGGCGCCGCGCTGACGGCAATCGGCAACTGGTTCTATACCGAGCAGTTATCCAACACGGTGCGCTATGACAGCCCGAAGTGGAGTGGCGTTTCCTTTGGCCTGTCTTATACCACTGCCAATGACGACCATCAGGGGAACAGCAATGCCTATAACGTTCCTTACAGCAAGGTCGGCAATGATGGCTTCAATATTGCCCTCCAGTACGATAACGGCCCGCTGCTTTTGCTGGGTAATTACTACCGCATGGCGGATTCCAACGATTCCGATGTTTGGAGCCTGGGAGCCGCGTACCGGTTTGGCACAGTCAGGCTTTCCATCGGCTACCAGGACAGCGATTACCAGTATGAGCCGACGCAGCACAATGCCGAACAGAAAGAAGCAATCTTCGGCGTGCAGTGGGATATTGGCCCCGGCCAGTTGAATTTCTCATACAATTACGCCCGGCTTGAGCAGGGCAGCTACGATGAAAAGGCGCAGAAGTATTCCCTGGGCTACACTTACAACCTTTCCAAACGCACAGCCGTCTACGGTGTGGTGTCTTATCTCGACGCGGATGATGATATCGTGGGGCATACCTACAACAGCAACCATACCTACCGTGACGCCGTTACCGGCGTGCAACTCGGCATGACGCACAAGTTCTGAGAAAACGCTGATTAAAGGGTTTTGGGAGCGAATTGCCCCGCCGGGCGGGATTATTTCATCGCCGCCCTTGCCAGGCGGATAAGCCCGGCGGTGGAACTGTCGTGCGGGTGGGTGGCTTTGCCTTCCAGTTCTTCCTGGATGGCCTTGGCCAGTACCTTGCCCAGTTCGACGCCCCATTGGTCAAAGGGATTGACGTCCCAGATAGCGCCCTGCACAAAGGTCTTGTGCTCATAAAGGGCAAGCAGCGCGCCAAGCGATTCCGGCCTTAAGGCATTCATCAGGATGGTGCTGCTGGGACGGTTGCCTTCAAAGGTACGGTGCGGCACCTGGAAGGTGATTTCGTCTTCGCGCATTTTCTGGTTCTGGAGGTCTTCCCGCACTTCTTCGGCTGTCTTGCCCCGCATGAGGGCTTCAGACTGGGCAAAGCAGTTGGCTAAAAGGGCCGCGTGGTGATGCGGCAATGTGTGGGATGGGCGCAAGGCCGTGATGAAATCAATCGGTGTGATGTCGGTTCCCTGATGCAGCAACTGGAAGTAGGCATGCTGGCCGTTGGTGCCGACGTTGCCCCAGACGATGGGGCTGGTATGCCAGGTCACCTTTGTTCCGGCTTTGGTTACGCGCTTGCCGTTGCTTTCCATTTCAAGCTGCTGGAGGTAAGAGGGGAAATGTCCCAGATCCTGCAGGTAGGGGGCAATGGAAACGGACGGGTAATTCAGGAAATTGCGGTTCCAGATGCCGACAAGCGCCAGGATGACCGGCATATTGATTTCAAGGGCAGCATTTCTGAAGTGCACGTCCATCGCATGGGCGCCTGCCAGGAATTCGGCAAAGTGGTCATACCCGATAGCCAGCGCGACAGGAAGCCCGATGGCGGACCAGACGGAGTAGCGTCCGCCAACCCAGTCCCAGAAGGGAAACATGTTGTCGGTATGGATGCCGAAGGCGCTGACAGCTTCGGCATTGGTTGAGAGGGCGACAAAATGCAGGGGGAGGTCGGCTTCTTTTGCCTTTTTCAAAAACCAGTTGCGCGCCGTGTTGGCGTTCAGCATGGTTTCCAGCGTGGTAAAGGTTTTGGAGGCGATGATGAAAAGGCTGGTTTCCGGGCGGATCTGTTTCAGCGTCGCATCCATGTCGTGACCGTCCACATTGGAGACAAAGTGCACGCGGATATCATCGCGATGATAGGAGCGCAGCGCCTCGCATACCATGCGTGGCCCCAGGTCAGAGCCGCCGATGCCGATATTGACGACATCGGTGATGCGAAGGCCGGTATAGCCGACCCATTCACCGCCGTGGATGCGCCGGGTGAAGGCTTCCATGCGTTCCAGTACGGCGTGGATTTCGGGTATGACGTTGCTGCCGTCAAAAAATACCGTATCGCTTTTTGGGGCGCGCAGCGCCGTGTGCAAAACGGCACGGTGTTCGGTGTTGTTGAATTTTTCCCCGCCGAGCATAGCCTGCCGCTTTTTTTCCACCCCGCCTTCGCGGGCCAGTTCCATCAGGAGGGAGAGCGTTTCGTTCTTGATGCGGTTTTTGGAGTAATCCAGGAAAAGACCGGCTGCCGAGACAGAAAGCGTGGCAAACCGGGCAGGGTCGGCATCAAAAAGATCGCGCATTTGCCAGGATGAAGCGGTTTTGGCGTGTTCCGCGAGTCTGGCAAAGGCCGGGGAGGCATTGAAAAGTGGTGAAGTCATGACATTACCTTTCAGTCAGGGCATTCTGTTTGGTCTTCAGGATCGGCTTCATGAGATAGCTCATGAGGGATTTGCTGCCGGTCTTGATGCTGACAGTCGCCATCATGCCGGGAATAATGGTAAGCGGTTTTTCATCAGTACCCAGGTGGTTTTTCCTGGTGCGTATCTGGACAAGATAAAAGCTGTCGCCTTTTTCATTCGTGATGGAATCGGCGGAGATGTTTTCCACAATACCGTCAAGGCCGCCATAGATGGAAAAATCATAGGCGGAGATTTTGACGGAGGCTTCCTGTCCGGGACGGAGGAAGCCCACGTCACTCGGACGCACTTTGGCTTCAATAAGCAGGTTGTCTTCCAGCGGCACGATTTCCATGACATCCATGCCGGGTTGGATGACGCCGCCGACCGTGTTGACCTTGATCATTTTGACAATACCATCGACCGGTGAACGTACCGTCGTGCGGGCCAGCCTGTCTTCGGCGGCAAGGCCGGTTGCGCTGCTGCCGGCATACTCGGCCTTGACGTGGGCCAGTTCGTTGGCGGCATCAGAGCGGAATTTTGCCATCGCGCCTTCCAGCTTGTTTTCCGCTTCGGTTGCCTGCGATTGCAGGCGGGGAATGGCAAGGCGGGTGCCGTCCAGTTCACTGCGGATACGGGTCACGTCACGCTGCAGGCGGAGGATTTCCACTTCGGATACCACGCCCTGCTTTTGCAGCGGGATGGACATCTGCAATTCTTTGTTGGCGATGGTATAGGTAGACTGGAGGTGGCCCAGGTTGGAGCGTTTTTCCAGCAGTTCCTGGTTGCGTTGCGCGACCTGTTCTTTCAGCATCTTCTGGGTGGCGTCAAATTCTTCTCTTCGGGTATTGAAAAGCGCCACTTCGTCCGCCACGATTTCGGGATTGTGTTCCTGGAGCCCTTCCGGGAAATCAACCTGTTCGCTGCCGTTTGATTCGGCTGTCAGGCGGGCGATCCGGGCCTGGAGCGCTTCCGTTTTTGCCTTGGTTTCCCCGGCAGAGGAGGCAAAACGGGTTTCATCCAGTTTCAGGACAATCTGATCCTTGCGAACAACTTCGCCGATCTTGACGGGAATTTCGGAAACAATGCCGCCTTCCAGGTTCTGGATCACCTGTACATGGCTGGACGGAATGACCTTGCCTTCGCCATTGGTCATTTCATCAATGCTGGAAAAACTGGCCCAGATAACTGCCAGCACAAACAGGATAAGCGTATAGCGGACAATCAGGAAACTTGCCCTGGGCGGGGTGAGGAAAAATGCCGCCAGCCGGGTGGGCATGTACTTGATGTCTTCACTGGCGGGCGGGGCATTGCGGTCAACAGGCGGCAATACCCAGTTTTTCAGGCGCTCGGCGAAAATCCTGCCTTTTTCTTTCAGGTCGGCAACGCGTTCTTCAGTTTTTTGCGACATGAAGCTTTCCTCCGGATAGAGCCTGCATGACTTGTTCTTTTGGCCCGTCTGCAATAATCTGGCCGCCATCCATCACGATCAGGCGATCCACCATAGTCAAAAGCGAAGCGCGATGCGTCACCAGGATAAGCGTGCGTTCTTCGAGATGCTTGGAGAGACGGGTTTTGAAATTTTCTTCCGAACGGTTGTCCAGTGAGTTGCTGGGTTCATCCAGGACGAGTATCGGGGCATCTAAAAGCAGGGCGCGCGCATTGGCGACAGACTGGCGCTGGCCGCCGGACAGCCCTTCGCCCCTTTCTCCCACATGCATGTCAAAGCCCTGCGGGTGGCGGTTGACGAATTCGGTCACCCCGGCGATTTCCGCTGCCTTCAATACCATCGAGTCGTCCACGTAAGGTGCGCCCAGGACAATGTTTTCCTTGACGGAGCCGAAAAACAGCATGACATCCTGCGGCACGTAGCCGATGCTGCGGCGCAGGTCTGCCGGGTCAATCTGTTGCAGGTCAACCCCGTCAACCCAGACCGATCCTTCCGTGGGTTCGTAAATGCCCAGGATCAGCTTTTCGATGGTGGATTTGCCGGAGCCGATACGGCCGATGATGCCGACTTTCTCACCGTTTCGGATGCGGAAGGAGACATTGGTCAGGGCCGATATCTCGGATTCAGGGTAGTTGAAGGTCACATTGCGGAACTCGATATCGCCCTGGATAACAGGGCGGTGGATATAGTTTTTGCCTTCCGGGCGTTCAACCGGCAGTTGCATGATGTCATCTATGCCCTGCACGGCGGAGCGGGCCTGGAAATAGCGGGTAATCAGGCTGGCAACCTGCGCCAGCGGGGCGGTGACGCGGCCAGTGAGCATGGAGCAGGCAATAAGGCCGCCCATCGTGAGCATGCGTTCTGAAATCAGGAAACAGCCTGCCATGACAACGCCGATATAAGCCATTTGCTGGAAAAAGCCGGACTGGTTGACGATGGCGGTGGTCAACAGTTTGGAGCGCAGGGAAAGGTCGCTTTGCTCGCCGATGACGTTTTCCCATTTCCGCTGCACAACGCCTTCTGCCCCGACCGCTTTTAGCGTATCAATTCCTGTCAGGGTCTCGATTAGGGTGGCGTGTTTCTGGGTGCCGAGCCGGAAGCTCTTCTGGATAACGCCCTGGAGAGGCCGTTGCAAAGCCAGCGCAACGAGGACGATCAGCGGCATGATGACAAGCGGCACGATCACGAGAAAACCGCCAAGCCAGAAAATGACGATGAGGGAAAGAATGGTAAAAGGCAGGTCAATCAGCGTTGTAATCGTTGCCGAGGTGATGAAATCCCGGAACATTTCGAATTCGGAAAGGTTACTGGCCAGGCTGCCGACCGATTTGGGGCGGACAGCGGCTTTCAGCCCCATGATTTTTTCAAAAATCGTGGCCGACAGGATGATATCGACCCGTTTCCCGGCAATATCAAGGAAATACGAGCGCAGCGTCTTCATGATGAGATCGAAGACATAGACGATCACAATGCCGAAGGCGAGCACCCACAGCGTATCAAAAGCATTGTTGGGCACGACCCGGTCATAGACATTCATGGTAAAGACCGGGGTGAGCAGGGCAAAGATATTGATCAGGAAAGAGGCGATAAGCACCTCGGAATACAGCGGTAGCGATTGCCTGAAAACGCTCCAGAACCAGTGCTGGTTTTTCGGGACGGCATGATCCTGCGCGCGGTTGTCAAACTTGAATGCCGGGCGGGAGAAAATCGCCACGCCATCGTAATAATTCAGCAGTTCGGAATTGGGTATCCGGGTCTCGCCCCCATCGGATTCCGGCTGGATAACGGTCCAGACATTCGCTTCATCCCGGGAAATCGCCACGCAGGCATTGCCGTTTTTCAGGAGCAGCACACAGGGCAGCGTGAGAGGGGAAATTCTCATGAGTTCGCGCTTGACGATGCGGGAGGTCAGCCCGGCGCGGCCGGCGGCGCGGGTGAAGAGTTCCGGGGTCAGGCGACCCTCTTCCAGCGGCAGGCCCGCTGTCAGCGTCTGCGTGGAAAAAGGCTGGTTAAAAAGCTTGGTCAGGATGGCAAGGCAACGCACCAGCGGGTCATCCGCGATGAGGGTTTCGACGGGGACTTTCCAGCCTTTGACCGCATCCTCTTTTTTCGTGGCGACAGCGCCGTCCTCTTTGGGAGCGACCTGTTTATTTTCCGGTTCGTTTCCTGGTACGTTTACAGGCTCTGTCATGGACTTTTCGCTTCTGAAAGATAGTGGTTTTGCTTGTTATGGTTTTAGCGTGGCGATGGAATGTGTCAGAGAATGGGCTTGTCATCGATCAGGATATCGTTGGTCTGGTCAAATTCCTCGCGCCGGGTTTTTTTCCTGAGAATTTTGTCCTGGGCCGCAACGGGCAGTTCTGAAAAGAGAATGACGCCTTTGGCTGTGAGCAGGTCAATCAGGTCTTCCACGATACGGATTTGCTGGAAATCCTGTACCAGAAGTTCGTGAAATTTTTTCTGTGCGTCATGGCCTGCCATTTCCCGTGTCAGGAATTCGAGCACATCAGAATCCCTCAGGCTCACTGGCACATCACCTTCCCTGTTGGCAGAGGCGGTAAGGGCAATAATGTCGCCCTGTTCATTTCTGATCGCGTAAGGCATGGTTGAGCTCACGGAGTGGTTTTTCTTATTGTATGAAGATATTACCCTATATTTTGCATTCGTTGCCAATTGTGCCATTATGCCAGTGTTGTTTTATGGTTTTAAAGAACCTCTGATAAACGGATTCTGGAGGGAGAAAGAGGGTGCGGGTACTTGCCTCTGCAAGCAGTGCGTTTTTCCAAAAGTGGGTCGAGGTTATTGGCCAGGCGGATGCGCTTGTGCGTGTCGGCAGTCTCGACCAACTGAAAGAACTGCTGTCAGCCAGCGCCGTGCGTCTTGTCGTGCTGGACATGACGCTGGACGGCGGCAAGAACCCGGATACCCTGCGCGCCATTGCCGAAGCCAAGAAAAATGGCCGCCTCATTCTTTCCGGCATCCCGTTTTCACCGGCAGCCGAACTATCCGGGCTGGCCGTTGGCGCCGTTGCCTGCTGTTCCCCCTCTCTTTCCGTGCCAGAGTGCCGCAAGATTTTAGATGTCATTGAGCATGGCGGTGTCTGGCTTTCCAGTGCAGGTATTCCTGCGCTGGTGAGCAAGTTGCGTGATTTTTCGGCAAGATCGTCAGAAGCGCCTGTTTCACCGAACCCGGTTCAGGCAAATGGCGGGGTGGGCGATGAAGCCGCCCGGGAAGCGCTAAAAAGCCTGACCCGGCGCGAGCAGGAAGTCGCCCGGCTGGTCGGCAATGGCGCCAGCAACAAGGATATCGCGCGCCAACTGGCTATTTCAGATCGCACGGTCAAAACCCACCTGACGGCCATTTTTGACAAACTCCAGGTACAGGATCGTTTGCAACTGGCTCTGCGTGTATCCGGCAGGTCACCCGGTTAGGGAACCCTGATAAACGGGTTTCAGGAAGCGGGATTGTCCTCGCCTTCTTTCGTCCAGGCAACCGGCCTGGAGAGGGCATAGCCCCTGACACCGTCCACGCGAAGGCTCTTGAGCATGTCGAGCTCTTCGGCAGTTTCGACAAATTCCGCAATCACCGCGATATCATGGCTGTGCGCCATCCTGATGAGCGAATCGACAAATTGTTGGTTATCGCGGTTCTGGTCGATGCCCCGGATAAAGCTGCCGTCAATCTGGAGGTAGGCCGGGCGCAACTGGGCAATGTCGTTGAAGGCGGTATTGCCCCTGCCGAAGTGCTCAATTCCCATCTTCGCGCCGGTTGGCAGGATCTGTTCCGCCCACACCTGCATCGCATGCAGGTTTTGCCCAACGGCATAATCGCTTAACTCGAACAGGATGCGACGGGCGATTTGTGGTTTTTCACGGAGACGGGTAATGACCCACATGACAAATTCCGGATCGCGCACCGATGCCGGCATGAGGTTGATGGCGATGGGTTCTGTCCGGCTGTCGGGTTCTTCCAGCTTTTTCATCACTTCCTCAATCACCATCCGGTCAAAAGCCTGGGTCAGGCCGTGATGGTTGACCATCGGGATAAAGATGCCGGCCGGAATCAGCTTGCCTTCATTATTGGAAATACGCAACAGCACTTCGCTTTGCATGACCTTTGTCGTATCGGTAGCATCAAAGGTGGACTGCAAAAGCAGGGTATTGTTGCGGCGGTCAAGCACATCGCGCAAAAGGGATATCCACTGGGTTGCTGTCAGCCGTTCAAATTCATCCTCTGTGTACTTCTTGTGCGCATGGATGGCATTTTTGCCCTGCATCTGCGCGGCGCGAAGGGCCATATCCACTTCCGACATCAACTGCTGCATGGACTGGCTGGTGCGGCAGGCCAGGCCGATATGGGCGATTTCGTCAGTAGGCGCCAAACCCTGCTCATGCAGTGTCGGCAGTGCCGCGCCCAGTTCCCTTGAAAATTCCCAGGCACTTTTATCCGGTATGCCCGCCAGCGCAATGGCAAAGGTAGGGCCGGAAAGGCGGGCGGCAAAAGATTCCCGCGCGCCGCTTTTTTCGATATGGGATCGGATGAGGTCGCTTATGCCGCGCAGCAGCGCATCACCGGCCTTGTGGCCGGACTGGGTATTGATGGCCTGCAGGTTGGCGACTTCAAGGAAAACAAGCGCACCCTGCTGGAAATCTTCTTCGGACTGCATCATATGGCTTAGGCGCATATTGAAATAAGCGCGATTGGCAAGCCCCGTCGTGCTGTCGGTATAGGCGGATTGGCGGATACGTTCCAGCGCCTCTTCCTGTTCGCTGAAAATATCGCGTATCTTGCCGGACATCTGGTTCATGGCCGTGACAACATGGCGCAGTTCCAGCGTCCAGGGCAGGTCTGTCTGGATGACGTAATCCTTGTTGGCAATCGCATCCGCCTGTTTTTTAACTGCCTGCAGCGGACGCAGCACATAATGGATAGCAGCCAGCGCCATCCCGAAAATCACGATAAAAGAGCCGACAAACCAGACGAGCGCCTGAAGGCAGGCGGCCCAGAGACGGATATAGG
>JAVBTJ010000107.1:0-12740 GCA_031556215.1 Oxalobacter sp. | reverse complement strand
CCTATATTTATGAAAAGACTGCTCGTTATCCTGCTGCTGCTATTTGCCCTGTCTGCCTGCATGCGCAGTGTTGACGGCTATAATTCTGACCCTTATATCGTTGCAGAACTCAGTGCCTATGGCGGGAAGAAAATCAGTGTTGCCGATTTCGAAGCGGCGATGGGGGAAGGGGTTATCAACCAGTGCCGTGGCTACAGCATCATTACCACACCTGGTGAAGGCGGACTCGCCCAATATATCCAGGAAGCCTTCATAACCGAACTGGAGCGGGCCAACCTCTATTCGCCTGATTCGCCTGTTGTCCTGGGCGGGAAAGTCACCCAGATATCGCTAAGCACGCTGACAACGGGAGAATGGATTATCAAGATGACCCTGACTTCCAATAATGGTCGCTCACTCTCTGTCCGGGAACAGATGCATTTCAAAACTAATATCGTCGGGCAAAGTGCTTGCCAGGTCGCAAGCGATACTTTTTCCTATGCCGTACAAAATGTCATTCGTAAACTGGTAACGTCTCCCGGCTTCAGTTCGTTGCTGGAGCCTTCCAATTACCCCAAAAAGCCGCCTCCATCCAGTAATGCAAAACAAAAGAGCCCGTCCACACAACCGGCCCCTGCCCCAATAGCGCCGCAGGAAGTTTCGGCTTATTCGCCGCCCGCTTCAGTTGAACTGGCTCCGCTGGAAGTCTCCACGGCATCCCCGCCCGTATCGGCAGATGTCACGCCGTTGAAAGTCCCGGCACAGCCCATAGCAGAAAACGCCGTCTCCGACTGTTCTGTTGAAAAGCAGCTTCAAAAGCAGGGACGCGAATAATGTGAAAAAGCCGCATTCACATGCGGCTTTGGTGTCTTTTTATCCGGCGTCTTCTTCCGGACTCCGGACAGATCGGAGTTGTTCCTGCGTCAGGGTAATCCGGGTATTCCATGTATCAACAGACCAGGTCGTTGCGCCACAGTCCTCACAGGCAGGGCCTGTCGCGCCGCCTTGCGTTTGCCAGCCGTTCGGAAAGCCTTTTCCACCGCAAAACGGGCATGGCAAAAGCGGCGGCTCTTCCTGGGAACCTCGCCATACGGCTACAAATAATTCTGAAAATTCCGAAAAGGCAGACATGATGCCCCGGCCGACCCGCATGCAGAGAATCAGGATCAGCAAAATTGGCGCCAGAAACACCATGAGAAGCCGCCGGGTCAGCGCGGACGGGATGTGAATAATAGGAGGCATAGGCAACAACGGTTATAAAACAAACCGCCCGCTAAAAAATTCAGCGGGCAGCATAAAAAGGGGAATCAGAAACCATTTTGCAGGCGGTCAATCCAGCTTGCCTTTGCTCTTCAGGTATTTCACGGCAATCAGGCCAATCACTGCCGAAACCAGCAGCCCGTTGAGAATCCATTCATGGATGCCTTCCGAGCTGAAATTGGTGGTAATCGCCGGTTTGATGGTCACGGCCAGGCCAATGACGAGCGTCAGAAGGAACAACGGGATTTTCTTTATCTTTTTCACTACGGTACCTCTCATACTTTGGTATAACGATAGACGTTGCTGTTGCCATCAACAGACCGCCCGATCTTTACAGTGTAACAGCTAAACGGACTGGATTGACTAAAAAACCGCTTCCCCGTCCGTGCGAACAGGCTACAGCCGTTTGACATCCATCACGCCCGGCACTTCCCTTATCATCTGGATGGCCTTGTTCAGGCCGTCTGTCGAAGACACCTCCGCCGTGAAGGACATCCGCGCCTGCCCTTTGCTGCTTTGGGTATGCACGCCAATCACGTTGAGTTTTTCCCGCATGAAAATATCGGAAATATCACGCAGCAACCCCTGCCTGTCACCCGCCAGGACAAAAACGTCTACCGGGTAAACAGTCTCCGGGTCAGAATTGCCCCAGTCTGTCTGGATAACCCGCTCGGGGGATTGCTTCTCCATTTCCAGAAAATTCTTGCAGTCCGGCCGATGGATAGAAACGCCTTTTCCTCGCGTGACAAAACCGATAATCGGGTCTGGCGGCGCCGGTTTGCAGCACCGCGCCATCTGCGTGAGCAACCCTTCCGCGCCAACGACCAGCACCCCGGATTTCGCGCCGCGCATGATGCTGGATGCCCGGCTTCGGCGGGGAAGGACAAAATCATCCGTCTTTGTTTCCTTGAGAGGGTCTTCCCCGTGCAAGACCTGTTCGACTGTGCGGGTATTGATTTTGTCTTTCCCGGCAGCCAGGAAGAACTCTTCCACTTTGGGATACCCCAGCTTGTTTGCCAGTTCTTCCAGGTTGACGGAGGTCTTCCCTTCCCGCTGCAGGATTTTTTCAATGATATTGCGGCCATTGGAGACGGTTTCTTCATGCTCAATGGTATTGAACCATGCCCGGATTTTGGCATGGGTTCGCGAATTAACGGAAAAACCGGGGGTAAGCCAGTCCCGAGATGGCCCTGCATCAATGCCTTTGGCGGTAATGATTTCAACGGTCTGCCCGCTCTTTAACGGCGTATTTAACGGCACCATCGCGCCATTAACCCGAGCTCCCCGGCAACGATGCCCGACATCGGTGTGGACGTGATAAGCAAAATCAATCGGGGTTGCGCCTTTAGGCAGGTCAATCACCCGTGCCTGCGGCGTCAACACATAAATGCGGTCATCCAATGTGGTAGCCTTGATTTTCTTGACCCAGTCGCTGTGCGCATCATCCTGCTCGGCAACCGAATCAGCGACTTCCGTTTTCCAGGAAAGCAACTGGCGCAACCATGATATTTTCTCGTCATACTGCTGCTGCGCCGCAAAATCGGAACCGCCGGTTTCCTTGTACCGCCAGTGGGATGCCACGCCGTATTCGGCAAAATTGTGCATCTCTTCCGTGCGGATCTGCACCTCAAGGGTCTGCCCATCTTCCGCCCTGACAATGGTATGCAGCGACTGGTAGCCGTTGGGCTTGGGACGCGAAATATAATCGTCAAATTCTTCCAGAAGGGGCGTCCACATCCGGTGAACCAGATCCAGCACGGCAAAACAGGTTTTGATGTCCGAAACGATGATACGGAGCGCCCGGACATCGTGCATCTGGTCAAAATTCAGGGATTTGCCGTGCATCTTGTTCCAGATGCTGTAGATATGCTTGGGACGCCCGGAAATTTCCGCCCTGATCCCGGCTGCCTTTAATTCTTCCCGAACCCGCCTGATTGCCTGCTCGATGAATTCTTCACGTTCTACCCGCTTTTCTTCCAGCATTTTGGCGATGGATCTGTAAGCATCAGGCTCCAGAAAGCGAAAGGAGAGGTCTTCCAATTCCCATTTGACTTGCCAGATACCCAGGCGGTTTGCCAGCGGTGCGTATAGTTCCAGTGTTTCACGGGCATATTGTTCGCTGATCTCATTGAGTTTTTTGGTTTCCGCTATGTAGCGCAACCCGGCAACCCTGACCGCCAGCCTGAGCAGTACCACGCGCATGTCTGACGCCATCGCCAGAAGCATTTTCCGAAGCGTCTCGGCCTGTTCCTTGCGAAACTGGGCTGCATTTTTTCCGCCGCCCTGCGGCTGAAGCAGGCCGCCGCTGATATCTCGCAGCTTTAGAAGCTGGCGGACATTATCAACCAGGCCAACGACTTCCGCCCCGAAACGGGCTTCCATTTTTTCCCATTCCTTCGGGTTGATTTCCGGCAGGGGGATCAAAAGACCAGCGATACGGGTTTCGGGATCGGTATTTAAGGTGGTCAGGATAATGCAGGTCGTACCGACAAAATCAATCACCGCCTCCCCGGAATCGAGTTTTCTGTCGCCATAAATCCCGACGGCAAACTCATAGGCATCCGTAACCAGCCGACTGTGCTCCGGCGAAAGTCCGATGGTGATTTTTTCAGTTATGTTAACAAGGGTGATTGATGAAACCATTTTCCGGATACCTGTCTTTTCTGTGCCTGCAACGAATTCATGCCATAGCGGTGATTTTTATAACAGCCAGGACACTATGGTAAAGAATAAAAACAGTAAAAGCCATAACAGCGATGCCCGCCATATCATCCCGGTTGTATTCTGGAAAAAACGGATTGACGGTTCCTCGCCCGGCAGGCTTTCTGTTTCCAGTCCGGTTGAATCAATCGCATTCACATCAACAGGCAATATCCGGACGGCTTTTTCTGACGGCGAACCAAAACGCACGCCCAATGCCCCGCCCCCTGCTGAAAGCAGTACACCGGTATTGCGGTTTTCCCAGCGGTCGGCAAAATTGCGCCAGGCATAAACGGCATCCTCAAAATTGCCGATAACGGCAAAGCACATGGCAGTCAGCCTTGTTGGCAGCCAGTCAATCCAGAAAAAGGCTTTGGCCGCAAATTGTCCGAAAGCTTCGTAGTGGGTATCCCGGTTTTCTGTCCATGCACGGACAAGGTAGGCCGCAAGCCGGTAAAACACGGCTCCCGCCGGGCCGATATATGGAACCATGAACCAGAAAAACACCCCGAAAACGTGCTGATGGGATGTCATCAGCGCCCGCTCGATGGACAGGCGGATAATTTCCGGGGTTTCCAGTGTACCCGTATCCCGGCCGCTCCATTCGGAAAGCAGCTTGCGTGCCTTTGCTTCGTCTCCTGCAATCAGGGCAATCTGGATGGCGGAAAAATACTGGCTGTAATCCTTGAATCCCATGCAAAGGTAGAGGATCGCCACATTGAAAATCATCGCGAGAAAGACATTGACGGAAAGGCAAATCCAGTAAACGACCAGTACGGGCACCGTCATGCTCAAAACCAGGATAAACCAGCCAACCCGGCCATGCTGCGGATGCCCTGCATTGAACCATACCTCAATTTTGTCTGCCAGGGCACGTACGGCACTCAAAACCGGATTACTCAGCCGCATTGGCCTGAAGTGGTCAATAACCAGTGCAAAAAAAATCGAGAAAAAAGTCATGGTAATTCCAGCCAACGCCTCAAGCTGTTACGATAACCCAGCATCATGCCGGAATCAAACGCAGCGAGCCGGTTTTCATGCCCGCATAAAATGAAAAAGGTTACGCAGCATACCGGCTGTCGCCCCCCAGATCATGTAATTGCCATAGGGAATGGTATAAACCGTCCTGGTGCCGACATTCGGAAATTCGGCAGAACGGCGCTGGTAATTGGCGCCTGTCATCAGGTAGGAAAGCGGCACCTCAAAAACTTCAGCGACTTCCATCGGATCCGTCTGGATGGTGAAAGGCGGACGGACAATGGAAACCACCGGCGTCACGCTGTAACCGCTTCCGGTGCGGTATTCGGGCAATGTCCCCAAAATTTCGATCTGCTCACGCGCAATGCCGACCTCTTCCCGCATTTCCCGCAGGGCCGTTTCAATGCGGGAAGAATCGGTCAGGTCAACCCGCCCGCCCGGAAAGCTGATCTGCCCGGCATGATCGTTCAGATGGGCGGCGCGACGCGTCAGCATCAGCCACAGGTCGTCATCCTGCTTTGCGACAAGCGGAACCAGCACCGCTGCTGGCACCCACTTGTTGCGCCCCCTGTCGATGGGTTTTTCAATAAAATGTTCCGGTTCCCAGTTTCGCGGATTGGCAAAACGGTAGCGCAGCCATTTCACATTCAGCCTGTCTTTTGGCACTGCCGGTTCATCTGCCACGGAATCAATGGCAAATGTTTCGGGATCCATACCCAATTGAGCCACGTTGCTTCCTCCAAATGCAAAAGGGGCACCTGTTCTGATGCCCCTTTTATCCGATAACCCGACCGGTTTATTCTGCTGCCTGCTTGGAGGCCCGGCTGGGCAGTTTCTCCTTGATACGTGCAGATTTACCTGAACGCTCACGCAGATAGTACAGCTTGGCACGGCGGACATCACCGCGACGCTTGACTTCGATTGAGGCAATCAGCGGCGAATACAGTTGGAATGTTCTTTCCACGCCTTCACCGGATGAAATCTTGCGCACGATAAAGTTGGAATTCAAGCCGCGATTGCGACGCGAAATCACCACACCTTCATAAGCCTGCACGCGCTTGCGGTTACCTTCCACCACATTCACGTTGACAACGACGGTATCACCAGGGGCAAATTCGGGAATGTTTTTTCCCAAACGCTCGATTTCTTCTTTTTCAAGTTGTTGAATCAGATTCATTTTATCTCCTATGCCATCATATCAGCGCATAATTTCTTTCCGGTGGTTTCTTTTTTTTCCCGAAAGATGCCTGATAGAGGATGACTTGTTTCACAAGTGAACTTGCGTTCCTCTTTTACTGCAAATTAAAAACTACGTGTTACGGCCTAAAAACTTTTCGTCTGCCTCTGAAAGCAGCCCCGCCAAACGTGCTTTTGCAAGCAAATCCGGCCTTTTGCTGCGGGTGGCAAGCAACGCCTGCTCCCGCCGCCATTTTTCTATTCCGGCATGGTTGCCGCCCATTAATACTGACGGCACTGCCAGATCTTCATATACCGGCGGCCTCGTATAGTGCGGACAGTCGAGTATACCTGAAACAAAGCTGTCCTGCACGGCTGACAGATCGTCATGCAAAACACCCGGCAACTGCCGGATAACCGCATCCATCAGCGCCATTGCCGGAATTTCGCCGCCTGACAGCACAAAATCCCCCACGCTGATTTCCTCATCAACACAACGGTCAATCAGGCGCTGGTCAATAGCTTCGTAGCGGCCACACAGCAAAACCAAGCCCCGCTTTTCTTTCAGTTCCATCACTCGCTGGTGGGTCAATGGACGCCCCTGCGGGGAAAGATAAACCACATGCGACCCGACACCGGCTGCCTGCTGATGCGCCTTTGCCGCTGTTACTGTCTTTTCCAGCGGCTCAGCCAGCATCACCATGCCCGGCCCGCCTCCGTACGGCCTGTCATCCACCGTGCGATGCCTGTCGGTTGTGAAATCTCTCGGATTCCACAGTTTCAGCGCACATCTGTTTTCTTCAAATGCCCGCCGGGTAATGCCTGATTCAGTCAGCGCCGAAAACATTTCCGGAAAAAGCGTGACCACGTCAAACTGCATCACCCCTCCCCCAAAATACGCGACACAAGAAACCTGACTAGTAGTCAGATTCCCAGTCCACCGTGATTTTCCCGGTTTTCATGTCAATTTCACCAACAAACTTGTCGACAAATGGAATCAGTATCTCGCGGCGCTTGCCCGAGTCATCCGCTTTTTCCGCTTCAACCCGCAAAATCTGGTGCACGCCGTTATCCATCAGGTCATACACCACACCCAGAGAATCACCGCCAGAATTGACCACTTTCAGGCCAATCAGGTCAACCCAGTAAAACTCGCCTTCATCCAGTTCCGGAAAAAGACTGCGGGAAACCTGTATCTGGGTTCCTTTTGCCGCCTCGGCCTCCTCACGCGATTGAACGGTAGAAAGACGAGCCAGCACCTCATCACCATGCACGCGTGTTCTTAACACGTTCACGGTATGAAGCGAAGGCTTGTCAAGCCACCATTCTTTTGCTGTCAGCAGGGTTTCGGCATCTTCAGAATAAGGCCGGATGCGAACCCAACCTAAAATCCCGTGTGCACCTGTTATGTGACCAACTGTAACCAGGTCTTCAGGTGCCTGACTGTCTGTTGCCTTTTTTGACAAACTTACGCTGCCTGTTTCTTGCTCTCGCGAACCAGACGCTCTACAGCAGGTGTCATCTGGGCACCAACACCCTGCCAGTACGCCAGCCGGTCAGTTGCAATATTGAGTCCCTTCTCGCCTTCAGCGGAAAAAGGGTTATAAGTGCCGATGCGCTCGATAAAACGACCATCACGGCGGCTGCTGGAATCAGCAGCAATAATTCTGTAAAAGGGACGCTTTTTGGAGCCCCCGCGTGCTAAACGAATAACGACCATAATCTTTCCAAAAAAAAGTTCGATACGGAAAATTTTCAGATTATATCTGAAATCTGAATAAAAACCATAGAAAATTCAAAGCCAAACCGTAATTATCTGATACGGTCATGTTTCTTTCGTAATCACCAGCTTCTGGTACAGGCTTCCGAAGTAGGTGGTTTTGCCGGTGACCCGATATTTTCCCCCGGACGGAAAATAATGCGTCAGCTCATGGTGCCACATATCGATGGCAAACGGTTCAAATAACAGAAAAACAAGGCGCTGCCACAAACGAAGCGGATGAAAACGCACAGGACGGTGAAATTCAACCAGAACAAGCTTTCCTCCCGGTTTGACTACTCGCAGGGCTTCTACCAATGCCAGCCTCCTGCTCTCCTCAGGCAATTCGTGCGGCAAAAAAAACATCAGGACATGGTCATAACTGTTATCCGGACACTGCAATGCGGTGGCATCACACTGAAACATCCGGATACGCCGATCCGGCAGGCGAAGTTTTTTGCGGGATTTTTCCAGTTGAACCGGCAGGATATCAATCAGGTCAAAATGGGCGCCCTCCCCTAATTGCTGCTGGATACGCGGCACCAATTGGCCATAGGCATTGGAAATCTGCAGCATGTTGCCGGTGATTGGCGAAGGACATTCTTCCAGCACCGCATCAACCAGGCGGGTGTACTTGCCGAGCAAAATAAAGTTGATGAGAAATCCACGATCCCAGAAACGAACCGCAAGCGGATGCTCATAAGCCCACCAGTAAATCTTTCGCAGGTAATCCGGCGTTTCAAGCGGCACCGATGGCGCCTGGAAATCCGGCAATACCGTTTTCGATGCGACTGCCTGATCCTGTCGGTCTGAATTCATCCGTAGCTGTTTTCCTGATTTTTCCGAGGCATCTCATTACCGCCCCCCAAAGCTAACGGATTTTACTCTTTTTACGGATAAACCGGTAATCCGTTCATTTGCAGATATTGTTTCTACAGGACATAATGAAAGTGGATGATTTCGGTTTATCAAACAACCACAGGACTCCGCCATGCGCCACCAGGAAGATGTCGTATTTTTATTTGATGTCGACAATACCTTGCTCGACAATGACCGCGTGACCGCCGATCTGAAACAGCACCTGCTGGAAGAATTCGGGCCGGAAAATGAAAGCCATTACTGGGAAATTTTTGAGGAATTGCGCGCCGAACTGGGCTATGCCGATTATCTTGGCGCCCTTCAGCGATACCGCCAGCATCATTTCAATGAGCCGCACCTGTTGCTGATGTCATCCTTTCTGCTGAATTACCCCTTTATGGATCGCCTCTATTCCGGCGCGCTGGCAGCACTCGAATTTGTCCGGCAATGGGGAAAGACCGTCATCCTGTCTGATGGCGATGTTGTCTTCCAGCCGCACAAGGTTTTGCGCTCCGGCCTGTGGAACGCGGTTGAGGGACGTGTCCTGATTTACATCCATAAAGAAGAGATGTTAAAGGAAGTCCAGAAGCGCTATCCTGCCGGGCATTATGTGATGGTTGACGACAAACTGCGTATCCTGCACGCTATGAAAGGACAGCTTGGCAACCGCCTGACAACGGTTTTTCCGCGCCAGGGCCATTATGCGCTGAACCCGGAAAATATCGCCGCCTACCCACCTGCCGATATTACGGTTGAACGAATAGGCGCTATGCTGCATCATGACCTGGACGCCTACCTCGGAAAAAAATGATGGATTATTCAAAGCCTGCCCCAACCCTGCGCTATTTTGCTGTCATTAATGCCGGCTCTTCAAGCTACAAATTTTCCCTGTTTGAAGAGATGGATGACGGCAGGCTGGAAAGGCAGACTTTTGGCGAAATAGAAGGCGTTGGCAGCCACGACCCGTATTTCATCGCAAGGGACAGCAACCGGAAAATCGTCAGCCAGCACAGTTGGGGAACCAACCTTTCCAGCAATACGCTCCTTGAATTCCTGGTGGACTGGATTGAGGTGCACCTGTCACCCAACAAGCTGAATGCGGTCGGGCACCGGATGGTACACGGTGGGCCGGATTTCCTGGAACCGACGCTGATTACCCCGGAAGTACTGGAAAGGCTGCGCAGACTGATTCCGCTTGCGCCCCTTCATCAGCCCCGTGTCCTGAATGTGATCGATACCCTTTCAGAGCGTTACCCGGATCTGTCCCAGGTCGTCTGTTTTGACACGTCTTTTCACCAGACCAACCCCTATATTTCACGCCTTTACGGCATCCCCGGCCACCTGACGGAAAAAGGCGTTGTACGCTACGGCTTTCACGGCCTCTCCTTTGAGTACGTCATAGGTGAATTGAGCCAGATCGCGCCGGAAGATGCCCGTGGCCGCACCATTATTGCCCACCTGGGCAGCGGTGCCAGCATGTGCGGGCTGGTCAATGGCAAGAGCGTTGCCAGCACAATGGGGTTTTCCACGCTGGACGGTCTGGTCATGGGAACACGTACCGGTGCGCTGGATCCGGGCGTTATCCTGTACCTGCTCCAGCATGAAAAAATGACGGTAGATGAACTGGAATCTCTGCTGTACAAGGAATCCGGCCTGCTTGGCGTATCCGGCATCAGCGCCGATATGCGCGACCTACTGACCACCGGCAACCCGGCTTCCAAAACGGCACTGGATCTTTTTGTCTACCGTGTCGCGCGTGAAACCGGCTCACTGGCTGCGGCCTGCAAAGGGCTGGATACCCTCGTGTTTACCGCCGGTATTGGTGAACGCTCCCCGGAAATCCGGCAGGCGATCTGCAAGCAGATTGAATGGCTGGGCGTTGAAATTGATGAAGAAGCCAACCAGGCGGGACTCATCTGTATCAGCAAACCCCAAAGCCGGGTATCAGTCTGGATTATCCCCACCTTTGAGGAACTGATGATTGCCCGTCACGGTGCACGTCTTTCCGCCACTTATGTGACAAAAAACAAGGGGAACGGATTATAAAGAAATGCGGGGCACCAGTCGGGTCAGGCTTTCCCCGTCAACTCCTGCAAAGGCCACCGGGGACGAACCGTAAAAGCGTAATGCTTTTCCGCCAGTCCTGGATTTTCCAGAAGGCGCATGGCACCGGCAAAGGCAATCATGGCGCCGTTATCCGTACAGAATTCCATTTCAGGATAGTAAACGCGAAAGCGTTTCTTCCTTGCCATATCGTTTAACGCCATCCGCAATTGCCTGTTGGCACCGACGCCGCCGGCAATGACCAACTGGTTGAACCCAGTTTCTTTCAGCGCTGACAGGCACTTTGCTGTCAGCACATCCACGATGGCATCAACCAGGCCACGGGCGATATCCTGCTTTTGTCCCTCCAGTTGGTCGCCACAATTCCGTACCGCTGTCAGTACCGCCGTTTTCAGGCCGGAAAAACTGAAATTCAGGTCTTTGGAATGCAGCATCGGACGGGGCAATTTATATTTTTCAGCATCCCCCGCCTCCGCCAGGCGCGATATTTCCGGGCCGCCCGGATAAGACAGGCCAAGCAGCTTGGCCGATGTGTCAAACGCTTCACCGGCCGCATCATCCAGCGTTTCCCCCAGCAAACTATCGCGACCCACGCCATCAATCCGCATTAATTGCGTATGCCCTCCGGAAACCAGGAGGGCGATAAAAGGGAAGGCTGGCGGGTCGGATGACAAAAGCGGGGAAAGCAAATGGCCTTCCAGGTGGTGAATGCCGATGACAGGAATATCCAGCGCCAGACCCAGGCCGCAGGCAACCGATGCGCCGACCAGAAGCGCTCCCGCCAGGCCCGGCCCCTTGGTATAGGCAATGGCATCAATATCCGAACGGGCAACGCCGCCCTCTTTTAATGCCTGCTCCAAAAGCGGCACAATCCGGCGGACATGATCGCGTGAAGCCAATTCCGGCACAACACCGCCGTACTCCGCATGCAACGCAATCTGGGAATACAGGGTATGCGATAAAAGCCCTTTTTCGGTGTCGTACAAAGCCACACCGGTTTCATCGCAGGAAGTTTCTATACCTAAAACGATCATGACATTCGCGCCCCAAAGGCGGAAAATAACTTTTTTGAAGAAATAAGATATAAGTGTATCCCAATTTCTTGACAGACATATTTTCTGCTGATTATAATGATCGTCTTTCGGGTCGTTAGCTCAGTTGGTAGAGCAGCGGACTTTTAATCCGTTGGTCGCAGGTTCGAGCCCTGCACGGCCTACCAGATGTAAGAAGGGGTTGCGTTCAGGCGCAGCCCCTTTTCTTTTTCAAGCGCCAATCCCCCTTCCGGTATCACAAGCCCGCAATAAAAAGTACAATTTTCTTTTACGTAACGCCATTGCCGTTTTCTGGTGAAAGGAAAAACATGCAGCCCAATACGCAATACACCCCATTGATCGAGGCAGTCGATGCCACCATTGAATTCTGCCTGGCTGAGGAATTGACTCCCGGCACCGTTGTCGTCATCGCCCACGATGGGAAAATCATTTACCATCGCGCCGCTGGCTACGCCAATCCTGAGAAACAGATTCCCATGCAGGAAAATTCCCTGTTTCGCCTGGCCTCCGTCACCAAGGCTTTCACCAGCCTGGCTGCTGCCGCGCTGATCGAGCAGGGCAAGCTCATGATCAGCGACCCCGTCACCAAGTGGCTGCCGGATTTCAAACCGGCACTGCCAGACGGCAAGATACCCGCCATCACCATCGCACAACTCCTGTCGCATACCGCTGGACTGGATTACCGCTGGTCGCAGCCGGAAGACGGGCCTTATGCCCAGGCCGATATTTCTGATGGCCTGGATATTTCCGGCATCTCCCTGGAAGAAAACATCAAGCGCCTTTCCACGCTTCCCCTGAATTTCGAGCCGGGCACGTCATGGCTTTACTCCCTTTCCCCGGATATCATGGGCGCCGTCATTGCCAAGGCCCACGGCACGTCCCTTCCCCTGGCCATAAAAGAGCTGGTGACTGAT
>JAVBTJ010000002.1:0-13211 GCA_031556215.1 Oxalobacter sp. | reverse complement strand
CATTGCTCAGGAGGGCATCTTTGGACGGGCCTTTTTGTAGCGATATCAAGCCGGAAAAACTTGTTGTTTATGATGAAGATAATTGTGCCCGGGTATTTATGCCGTGTGAAAGCCGGATTTTTTTCGTTTTGCAAAGCGAATTCTGTTTTTCCGATAATGAAAGAAATCTGATTGAGCAACTGGTTTTCCGGTTGCATGGGCGAGGATATCCGGAGTTTTTTTCTTCACGCACACAAAGGGATTGTAGGTTAACGACAAAAAGACAAGATGGCATGCATCATTCTGGAGGTGTAAGATGATTTTACTTGTGAACGATATGCAGGAAGTGGAACAGGTTGCCCACGATTACAGGCACGACATACAACTTTTGTACAATAACCTTCTGAAGCTGCCAAGAGTTCAATGTCGTCTGGATGGCCAGATAAAAATTCCGGAAAATACATTCGCTATTTATCTGCCAGACAGCAACGCGTTTATTTTTAAGTTTTATATGGAAAATTCTTCGGTTGAATGGGTGATGCGTCAGTGCCGCCTGCTTAAGGACAGGGATGAGCGTAATTCAAAAACAAAGCCGGTATTCCTGCGATATTTGGATGACAGTGTCGTAAGTGAGGAGGTGGTCGCTTACCTGATGAAAATGCTGTAAGACGGCGGTAGCGGGGTTCATTTTTTTGCATAAATATCCGGGTTATTATGGACGATATATTGAGTACTATTCCCCTGTTTGTTGAAGTTGCCAGAAGAAAGAGTTTTACAAAGGCATCTGAAATACTTGATATTCCGGTGTCAACCGTTTCCAGACGTATCGCACGCATGGAAAAGACGCTTGGTGTGACACTTTTGGCGCGTAGTTCGCGTCATGTCGAACTGACAGAAAACGGCAGAATTTTTTTCGAATTTGGCGAAGAGATTGTCGGGGATATCCAGGGGGTCTGTGAAACGCTCCATCAGGACATGCAGGAACTTTCAGGCGTTATTCATCTCTCCATTTATTACGATAGCTACAACTATCTTTTCCCCTGTTTTGATAGTTTTATGTCCGCTTGGCCGAAAATCCAGCTGAAAATACGATTTGCTGACAGAGGGTCGGATCCTGTAACGGAACCCTATGATCTTGAGTTCAGGCTGGGAGCGCTTCCTGATTCATCGCTGAAAGTCCGCCATATTGCCAGTGCGGAATATGGCTTGTATGCCTCACCGGTTTTTTTGGAGAAATATGGTGTGCCCAAAGTACCGGCGGATTTGGAGGAAATGCCCTGTATCGTTTTTACGCCCATTGGGAATAAATGGTTTTTTGCAAAAGGCGGTCAGCAGACAATTGTGGAGGTTGGCGAAAAAGTGGGAACGACCAGCATGCGTGCGGCGCTCGATTTTGCCCGGGCTGGGCATGGTGCTATTTACTCATGGCAAATTTTAGCTTTTCAGTTTGAAAAAGCGGGTGAACTGATTCGCCTGCTTCCTGAATGGGATACCACGGAAACAGAAATCAGTATTGTGATGCCTAACCGGAAAATGCCTAAAAGGGTACGCTTATTTATCGATCATATGATTGCCTATCTGGAGCATCTGGAACGCGAAATGAAAAATGAAATGGAGAAAAGGTGACGCGCGGATTCATTCTGGAAATGATGTGGGGGACATTCCCTCTTTCTGCTGGGCTATCGTAACAAGGTAAAGCCCTTGCAAGGGCTTTACCTTGTTGACTTATTTGTGATGCGGATGATCGGAATTGAACCGAGATGCTTTACGATGAGGGATTTTAAGATTGCCGCTCGCAGCGTCAGACTTTTTTCAGGAATTCTGCCCTAAGGACAAGGGTGCCCTTGCCTTCGCGTACTTCGATTTCCTCTTCCTTGTTGGTCAGGCGGATATTTTTGTATGTTTTTCCGCGCTTCAAGACGGTAGAAGAGCCTTTGAGCTTGAGATCCTTGATGACCTGTACGGAATCGCCATCGTTGAGTTCTGTGCCGTTGCTGTCTTTGGTTGCCATGTATCGTTCTCCCGATGAATAAAAAATGCAGACTGTACCTTATCAAAATAAGGGAAATCGGGCAAATTTCATTTGATTATCATAAAAATGCGGGAAATAACGGGAATTGGTGTTTTCTCCAGGCAGTGTTTGGCTGGAAAAAAACATGCCCCCAATCGTTGGCCAGTATCCAGATTTGGGGGCATGTGAGGCAGCGCAGGCTACCGGGCGGAATCAGTTTTTGTCGAAGATGTCCACGAATTCCAGGGGGTGTGAAGCAGCTGTTTCCGCCGGTTTTTCGGCCACTTTCTTTATCGTTTTGTCACGGTGGGATGAGTAAATGTCGCTCATGAAAGCACTGATTTTTTGTGCCTGTTCTTCATCGTGCGCATCAGCGGAAACAACCAGGTTGGTCTTTTTGAGGGCTGCTGCGTAGGCTTCCTGTATTTTTTCCGCATCAAAATCATCAAACATGGAATGAAAGAAGCTTTTCAGTTCTTCAAAAAGCGATTCCTGCTTGGCCGGGCTGTGCGGAATTTCCTTTGGTTCGCCGACACGGCTGATATAGATCTGGTTCCGGGAGATTCCCCTGTCGGCCAGTTGCTTTGCCACGTTATCCGCATGGTCAGCAGAGCTGTAAACACCAATGATTTTTGTCTGTACGGCAGATTTCTTTTCCATTTTATCCTCCTGTAGTCTGTATCTAAAGTTAGTGAGGTTCCTGATTTATTATAGTACAGGATGTGTCTGCCTTCCGGATTGGGCATCCGAGCGTCTTAGGCTCAGGACTCATTAACTTGCCGTTCGCGAAAAGCCGTTTTTTCCCGCCTGCTTTCGTTGCAGCGCCAAAATTGAACTCGCCGTATGTCCAATACGCCTTCGTCCAATTTTTCCCCGTCGCCTTGACAGACAAGAAAAATCGGCTTTGCAGCAGGTAAGTTAATGAGTCCTGAGCTTAGGCTGTCAGTGAGTGAATGGTTGCCCTGATTTTCGTAACACGGGAATTGAGGTCGGGCATTTTTGCCGTAACCCGGAGTTTTTCCGGGCCATTCAGCCGGATATTCTTGTCCTTTTGAATCAACTGGATGATCTTGAGGGCATCGACAGGCGGGTTGGGCATGAACTGGAGCGCAATGGCTTCCGCATGGGCGTCGATCTTGATGATGCCGACTGTTTTAGCCAGGATGCGCAGGCGATGCGTATCAATCAGCGCCTGCGCTGGTTCGGGCAGTTTGCCGAAACGGTCGATCATTTCTTCCTGCAGGGTGTTGATGTCTTCCGGGCTTTCGCTGTTGGCTAGCCGTTTGTAAAGGGAGAGGCGCTCATTGACGCCTGCGCAGTAGTCAGAAGGCAAAAGTGCCGGGGTATGCAGGTTGATTTCGGTTGTCGTCCTGAAGGGGGCGTCGAAATCCGGTTCTTCCCCTTTTTTCATGGCACGGACGGCTTCTTTGAGCATATCCGAATACAACTGGAAGCCGATTTCCTGGATTTCGCCGGATTGGTCTTCTCCCAGCACTTCTCCCGCGCCGCGAATTTCCAGGTCGTGCATGGCGAGGAAAAAGCCGCTGCCGAGTTCTTCCATCTGGCGAATGGCGTCCAGCCGTCTTTGTGATGGTTTGGAGAGCGTCAGCGTATCGTGGACAAGGAGGTAGGCGTAGGCCTGGTGGTGCGAGCGCCCGATCCGGCCGCGAAGCTGGTGGAGCTGCGCCAGCCCGAATTTGTCGGCGCGGTGCATGACCATTGTATTGGCGTTGGGGACGTCAATGCCGGTTTCAATGATGGTGGTGCACAGGAGGACGTTATAGCGCTGTGCCACGAAATCGCGCATGACTTTTTCGAGATCGCGCTCGTGCATCTGCCCGTGGGCAACGCCGATGCGGGCTTCCGGCAGGAGGTTTTCCAGCATGGCGCGGCGGTTTTCAATGGTTTCCACTTCATTGTGCAGGAAATAAACCTGACCACCGCGCTTGAGTTCGCGCTGGCAGGCTTCGCGAATGACGGAGTCGTTTTCATTGCGGATGAAGGTTTTGATCGCCAGCCTTTTTTGCGGGGCGGTTGCAATGATGGAGAAGCTGCGTAGCCCTTCAAGCGCCATGCCCAGGGTGCGGGGGATGGGGGTCGCTGTCAGTGTCAGGACATCGACATCGGTTCGCAATGTTTTTAAGGCTTCTTTCTGGCGTACGCCGAAGCGGTGTTCTTCATCGATGATGACGAGGCCCAGGCGGGAAAAATGCACGTCTTTCGAGAGCAGCTTGTGCGTGCCGATGACAATATCTACCTTGCCCTCCGCCAGTTCCCGGATCGTCTGCGCGACCTGTTTTGCCGTCTTGAAGCGGGAGAGTTCGGCAATGCGGACAGGCCAGTCGGCAAAACGGTCGGCAAAGGTCTGGGCGTGCTGTTCGGCGAGAAGGGTTGTCGGTGCGAGCAGCGCAACCTGTTTTCCGCCCATGACAGCCACAAAGGCGGCGCGAAGGGCAACTTCGGTCTTGCCGAAACCGACATCGCCGCAGATCAGGCGATCCATCGGCTTGTCTGAAGTCATGTCTTCGATGACAGCCTGGATGGCGGTGCTCTGATCCGGTGTTTCCTCAAAGCCGAAACTGTCGGCAAAAACTTCATAATCACGCAGGGTCAGCGGGAAGGCATGTCCCTTGCGCATGGCACGCTTGGCGTAAAGGTCGAGCAGTTCGGCGGCGGTATCGTGGATTTTGCGCGCAGCCTGCTGCTTGGCTTTTTCCCATTGTCCCGAACCCAGCGTGTGCAGGGGGGCATCGTCCGGCGAGGTGCCTGCATAGCGGGAAATGACATGCAATTGCGAGACAGGAACGTAAAGTGCGGTATTGTGGGCATACTGCAGGTGCAGAAATTCGGTTTCGCCCTGTCCGAGATCCATGCTGACGAGTCCACGGTAGCGGCCAATGCCGTGGTTGATGTGGACGACAGGGTCTCCGATTTTGAGTTCGGAGAGGTCGCGCACCATGTGCTCGATCTGTTGGGTACCTTCCTGGCGTTTTTTGCCGGTACGTCTGCCGGAATGCGGGTATAGCTCGGTTTCCGTGATGAAGTTCAGGTCGCCCAGCACATGGCCGAGGGAAAAGCCGCCCTGGATGGGGGCAACGCCGAACATCAGCGGTTCATTGGATGCCGCGAAGTCGGAATAACTGTTGCAGGGGGCAACAGCCAGGCCATACTCGTTGAAAAGCAGCTGCATGGTTTCCCTGCGGCCTGCGGATTCGGCGCAGATCAGGGTACGTTTTCCGTTGCTTTTGAGCCAGGCGCGCAGGTTTTCCAGGGGATCATCGGCACGGCGGTTGATGGTAATGTCCCCGATGGGTGCGGACAATTCCGAGGAGGCCTCATCTGTCTGCAATACCCAGCGGGCATGGGGCTTGGCCAGGGCAAAGAAATCATCGCTCTTCAAAAAAAGCTGTTCCGGCGGCAGAAGGGGGCGCTCGCGGTCAGACTTTAAAAAGGAATAGCGGGAAAGGGTGTCTGCCCAGAAACGGTCGATGGTCTCGTCCACTTTGCCAACCTGGGCAAATACGGCGTCTTCCGGAAGATAATGAAAAAGGGTCGCGGTTTCCTGGAAGAAAAGCGGCAGGTAGTACTCGATACCGGCAGAGGCGATGCCTGTTGCAATATCGCGGTAGATGACGGAAAGGGTCGGGTCGCCTTCAAAGATTTCCCGCCAGCGGCTGCGGAAAAAAGCCCGTGCGTTTTCATCCATCGGGAACTCGCGTCCGGGAAGGATACGCATTTCGGAAACCGGATAAAGCGAGCGTTGGGAATCGGTGTCGAATGTTTTGATGGTTTCAATCGTATTCCCGAACAGGTCGAGCCGGTACGGCAGGGAGGAACCCATCGGGAAAAGGTCAATCAGGCCGCCGCGGACAGAGTATTCGCCCGGAGACATGACCTGGGAAACATGGTTGTATCCGGCCAGGGTCAGCTGCGAGCGGAGCCTGGCTTCATCAATGATTTCATTCTGCCTGAAAAAGAAGGTATAGGCAGCTAAAAAGGAGGTCGGGGGAAGCCGCAAAAGCGCGGTTGTAGCGGGGACGAGCAGGATATCACAGCGGTTGTTCCGGATTTCGTACAGGGTTGCCAGGCGTTGCGATACCAGATCCTGATGGGGGGAAAAGGTATCGTAAGGCAGGGTTTCCCAGTCCGGCAGGAGGTGGCAGCGGAGCGGGTTTTGCGCATCACGGTGAAACCAGGGAATTTCTTCCAGAATCCGGCGGGCATCCGATGCGCGAGCAACCACGACAACGAGCATCCGGTTTTGCGCCCGAAGTTCGGCAGCCGCCAGCGCCAGTGTCAGCGAATCTGCCGATCCATGTAGGGCGGGCAGTGCATAGCGCTGGCCGGGGCGGGGAAGAAATTTTCTGAAATCGGATGGCATCAAAAAAAAAACAAAAAAGACGAATTTGGTCAAAAGACCAGTTCGTCTATATGAAAGTCCAATCAATTATGTCATTATAAACGATCACAGTCGTTGCTGTCTTTTCGCAAAACCCATTTACCAGAGGTTCGCAAGTTACAGTAGGACGCTTTCATATGCCGGAAAAACGAGCTGCATCCAATGCTTCGCGCTGTTATGTACTGATTCCCGCTGCCGGTGTTGGTGAGCGCATGGGAATGCCCATCCCCAAGCAATACCTGCAACTGGCGGGCAAGCCTGTTTTGCAGCATGTCATTGATGTTTTCAATACCTGTCCTGAAATTGAGCATGTTTACGTTGTCCTGAGTCCAAGTGACGCCTGGATTGACGAGTATATTGTCTCAGGCAAAATCAAATTGCCCCCGAACAAGGTAACGTTTTTGCGTTGTGGCGGCGGAACCCGCCGTGATTCGGTTTTGCGTGGACTTGAGGCGATTTCTTCCGGGCTCTCTCTCAAGGACTGGATACTGGTTCACGATGCGGCAAGGCCGGGTCTGACACCGGAACTGGTCAAACTCCTGGTTGATGAAGTGGGTGATCACCCTGTTGGCGGCATTCTGGCGCTGCCGGTTGTGGATACTGTGAAACGAAAGGACAAATCGCGTGTGGAAACCCTCTCAAGGGAGGGATTGTGGCTGGCGCAGACTCCCCAGATGTTCCGCTATGGCGCGCTGGTGCAGGCCATACAGCAGCATCCGGACGTCACAGATGAAGCGGGTGCGATTGAGGCGATGGGTTTTTACCCCAAGCTGGTTGAGGGGCACCTGAGCAACAGCAAGATTACGCGACCGGCTGACATGAGCCTGGTCGAGATGTTCCTGAGAGCCAGGGCAGCCAGGAAACGGGCCAGGAAGAAAAAAGCCGACAAAAAATAAGGAAACGCTGATAATGAAGAAACTGCCGTACCGCATTGGCCAGGGCTATGATTGTCATGCGCTGGTTCCGGATCGCAAGCTGATTATCGGCGGGGTGACCATTCCCCACCGGTTGGGGCTGATGGGGCATTCAGATGCCGATGTCCTGCTGCATGCGGTGACAGATGCCTTGCTGGGTGCGGTTGCGCTAGGCGATATCGGGCGTCATTTCCCGGATACCGACCCGCGTTTCAAGGGGGTGGACTCCCGGGTGCTGTTGCGTGCAACGGCTGAACTGGTCAAATCGTCCGGCTATGTGATCGGCAATATTGACGCAACCATCATCGCCCAGGCGCCGAAGATGGCGCCGCATATCCCGGCCATGTGCGCGCATATTGCGCAGGATCTTGGCCTTGACGTCGGGCAGGTCAACATCAAGGCGAAAACGAATGAAAAGTTGGGCTACTTGGGACGCGAAGAGGGTATTGCCGCCGAGGCGGTTGCGCTGGTGATGGCGAATTAAAAGGTTTTGTGAGCGAATCGCCGCGTTGCGCGGTGCTCGCAATCTCGTCTATCGTCAGATATGTCTCGCTTGCTGCGCGCCTTGCGCTTCATCTCCCAAAACCTTTTAATTAAAGCGTTAATTCGCAAAAACGTCTGCCCCCTTGGGCATGACGAATTTGAAGGTGTCCGCCTTGATCGGGGGATTTTTCTCGAATTTCATCAGTTTTATCAGGGAAAGCTGGCCCAGGGAATCGTATAGTTCCATCGCAACCGGCACATTGTTCTGCATGCCGATGTTGATGCGCTGGAAGGTGCTTTCCCTGTCTTTGGGTGTTGCCTGCATCCATTCCATCCCGTCACGCGTTCCGTTTTCCGTCAGGGTGAAATTTTTTTCAATATCGGTGCTGCCGAAAAGAATGGCTGCCGGGCTGGCGCCCAGGGCAGAGCCGAGTTTTTTGGTGGTAACTTGGTTTAAGTCCTTGTCGTAGATGTAGAGTGTCTTTCCGTCAGCCTGCAAAACCTGCTCATACGGTTTTTTGTATGTCCAGATAAATTTGCCCGGCTTGGAAAAGAGAAAGGTTCCCATGGCAGGTGTTCCCATGCGCATTTTTTCTCCCGCTTCCTGCTTGACCTGAACCTGGGCAAATTCCCCCCGTGCTGATTGCGTGTTCTGCAAAAAATGCCGGAACTGGTCAATGGCAGCCGCGTTGGCAAAAAAAGGAAGGCAGAAAAAGGCGGCAAGCACAGCCAATTGTTTCATGCGGGAAGGCAGGTTTGAGTCGTTTTTCATGGTGGATGCCCGGTTCCTTAGTCTTGCTGTGGTGTCGGTACCAGGATTTCCCGGTTGCCGTTGCTTTGCATGGACGATACGACGCCGCTTTGTTCCATTTGCTCAAGCAGGCGCGCCGCACGGTTGTATCCGATGCGGAGATGGCGCTGTACCAGGGAAATGGATGCCCGGCGATTTTTCAAGACCACCTCGACAGCCTGGTCATACAGGACATCGGATTCCGTACCGCTTTCGCCGGAACCGCCAGCCGCATTGTCTTCCATCGTGCCGCCTTCCAGTATGCCTTCGACATAATCCGGCTCGCCATGTTCCTTCAGGTAACTGACGACACGCTGGACTTCATCATCCGAGACAAAAGCGCCATGCGCGCGAATGGGCATGCCGGTTCCGGGCGGCAGGTAAAGCATGTCGCCAAGCCCCAGAAGGGCTTCTGCGCCCATCTGATCCAGGATGGTTCGGGAATCGATCTTGCTACTGACCTGGAAGGCAATACGGGTCGGGATGTTGGCCTTGATCAGGCCGGTAATGACATCCACCGAGGGGCGCTGGGTGGCTAAAATAAGGTGGATGCCCGCCGCGCGCGCTTTTTGGGCAATGCGGGCGATGAGTTCTTCCACTTTTTTGCCAACAACCATCATCAGGTCGGCCAGTTCGTCAATGATGATGACAATGTTGGGCAGGTTTTCCAGCGGCTCCGGATTGTCCGGCGTGATGGAAAACGGATTGGTGATGGGTTCGTTACGCTTTCGGGATTCGGCTATCTTGTTGTTGTAGCCAGCCAGGTTTCGCACGCCGACATGGGACATGAGGCGATAGCGGCGCTCCATCTCGGCAACAGCCCAGTTGAGTGCATGACCCGCCTGGCGCATGTCGGTGACAACCGGCGCAAGCAGGTGGGGGATGCCTTCGTAAACCGACATTTCCAGCATTTTGGGGTCAATCAGGATCAGGCGCACCTGGCTGGGATCGGCCTTGTAAAGCAGGGATAAAATCGTGGCGTTAATGGCAACGGACTTGCCCGAGCCGGTTGTGCCTGCCACCAGCAGGTGGGGCATGCGGGCCAGGTCGGCCACAACCGGGTTGCCTGCAATATCCTTTCCGAGCGCGATAGTCAGGCTGGAAGATTCGTTGCTGTAGACTTTGGAACTGAGGATTTCAGTCAGGCGCACCATCTGGCGTTTCGGGTTGGGCAGTTCCAGCGCCATGGTGTTCTTGCCCGGAATGGTTTCAATAACCCGGATGGAAACAAGGGAAAGGGCGCGGGCCAGGTCGCGCTCCAGGTTGACAATGGTGCTGCCTTTGACGCCGGTGGCTGGGTCGATTTCATAGCGGGTAACGACAGGGCCCGGATGGGCCGTAATCACCCGCACGCTCACGCCAAAATCAGACAGCTTTTTCTCGATGAGGCGGCTGGTGAATTCCAGGGTTTCAACAGGCACCGTGTCCTGCAGGGGCGGAGCGTCATCCAGCAGGGAAAGCGGAGGGAGTTCCTGGAGTTCGGAAAAAAGCACCACCTGCCTTTCTTTTTCGGCACGGTCTGATTTGGGTACTTCGATTACCTGGGGTTCGATGTGAATGGGCGGCGCTTCAACAACACGGGCTTTTTCCTGTTCGATGACTTCATCTCGCTTGATTTTCGCTTCCTGCCCGATTCTGCGATCCTGTCGGATACGGTATGCCTTGATGAAAACGCCGAAAAAGACTTCAATAACGGTGCCGATTCTTTCGGAAAGCTGAAGCCATGACATCTGGAGAAAAAGGCTAAAGCCCAGCGCGAATAAAAGCAGGAGAAGCAGTGTCGATCCCGTAAAGCCGAGGTGGTGCATGACCTGGGTGCCCAAAAGTTCGCCCAGAACCCCGCCGGGTGCACGGGGAAGCGGCTTTTTCATGGAATACATGCGCAGGTATTCGACGGAAGAACTGGAGGCAATCAGGATAAAAAAGCCCAGGTTGGGTATCAGGCGGTCACGAAACCAGGCAGGTTTTGGCGTTTCTTTCAGCAGCAAAAGGCTGGCAATGCGGCGGTAACCGGAAGTAACGGCGCGAAGCAGCCATAATCCCCACCACCATGCAGAAAGGCCGAAGGTAAAGAGAAGCAGGTCGGAGACCCATGCACCGACGCGGCCGCCCATATTGCTGATCTTGTCTGCCTGCACAGCGTGGGACCAGCCGGGGTCTCCCTTGGAGTAGGTATAAAGGATGATAAAGAAAAATATCGTGACGGCGACCAGCAAAAACCAGCGTGCTTCAACCAGAAGGCGAACCATCCTGCTGGGAGGCGTGGGCCCCGGGTTGACGGGATCCTTGTTTCTTTTGTATACGGAAGCGGTTTTGCTCATGAATCCGGTTATTCTTTATGCTGACAGTATTCTGGTTTCGGGTTGATGCCGGATGTGACAGGCTTTACGTGAGCCTCTTCGGGTTCCTTCGCATTCGTCTATAATCTTAACAAGTTTTGATCCATCCGTCCGGGCAACAGGCAATATTATTAAGGTATATTGCACAAAATGAGTGCAAGTTAATCATTTTTAAAGGTTTCCTCACCATGTCAACAAAACTGCATGCTTCTGTCCTGATATTGGGTTCCGGCCCCGCAGGCTACACTGCCGCTATTTATGCTGCCCGCGCCAACTTGAAGCCGATGCTGGTGACCGGCATGCAGCAGGGGGGGCAGCTCATGACAGCCACAGAGATCGAAAACTGGCCAGCTGACCCGCTTGGCGTCAACGGGCCTGACCTGATGCAACGTTTTCTGGATCATGCGGAGCGCCTGGAAACCAGTATCGTTTTTGACCATATCCACACGGCAAAGCTGGATAAAAAGCCCTTTCATCTGATTGGCGACATGGGGGAATACACCTGCGATGCGCTGATTATTGCGACAGGGGCCTCTGCCAGGTACCTGGGGCTGCCATCAGAAGAAAAGTACCGGGGGCGGGGCGTGTCGGCCTGTGCGACCTGTGACGGTTTTTTCTATCGCAACCAGGAGGTGGCCGTGGTGGGCGGCGGTAATGCGGCGGTGGATGAGGCGCTTTATCTTTCCCAGATTGCCTCCAAAGTGACGCTGATTCATCGTCGCGACAAATTCAAGGCGGAGCCGATCCTGATTGACAGGCTGATGAGCCGGGTAAAAGAGGGGAAGGTCGAGATTATCTATCACGCTGTCGTGGACGAGGTGCTGGGCGATGACAGTACGGGCGTAACCGGTATCCGTATTCGTTCTACAACAGACGGGATAACGAAGGATGTCGCCGTGCACGGGCTGTTTATTTCGATTGGACATACGCCCAATACCGCGCTTTTTGAGGGGCAACTGGAACTGAAAGAGGGCTATATCGTCACGCGGGGCGGACACGATGGCATGGTAACCGCGACCAGCGTGCCGGGGGTTTTTGCCGCAGGGGATGTCCAGGATAACCAGTACCGCCAGGCGATAACAAGCGCGGGAACCGGCTGCATGGCGGCGCTGGATGTCCAGCGCTACCTGGAAAATCCGGGTTGAGAGGATAGCGCTCATGTCTTCCTCCATCAAGGATCTCGCCGACCTGAAATCCCTGCACAAGAAGCTGAAGAAGAAACAGGAAGCACAGCGCAGGGAAGAGGAAACGCGTCGCCACCAAAAACGGGAAGTTCAGCGCGAGGCCAATCTTTTCCGCGAGAGTATCGGGGATGTGGTGCCGCTGGATTCCAGTGACCGGGTTGTACCGACAACACCCAAACCGGCGCCGATCCCGAACCAGCGCATTGCCGACAACAGGGCGGCGTTGCAGCAATCCATTTCAGACGAATTCAACGTCGATACCCTCCTGGAAACCGATGCCGACCTGAGTTACCGGAGAAACGGCATCGGGCACGACGTTGTGCGCAAGCTCAGGCGGGGACACTGGATCATCCAGGATGAACTTGACCTTCACGGGCAAAGGCGCGATGAGGCGCGGGAATTGCTGGGGGAGTTTTTGCGCCGCTGTACGTTAAGGGGCTTTCGCTGTGTGCGCGTTATTCATGGAAAAGGACTGGGTTCCGTCAACCAGGAGCCGGTTTTGAAAAAACTGGTGCATGGCTGGCTGGTGCAAAAGGAGGAAGTCGTTGCTTTTGTCCAGGCCAAGGCGGCAGATGGCGGGTCGGGGGCTCTCCTGGTTTTGTTAAAAGGTAAATAGCCGATGCTGGTATCGGATGCCCGTTAAGGCTATACTTTCCCCTTGTTTTTCTGCCTTCTTTTTATTTGCAGGATAAAAAGCGGGTTCATGGCATCATCAACAGGAATGAATATGCGTTTTTCAGTCAGTAAAATTTGGATTTCCCTTTTTGTCGCCGCGCTGGCGGTTGTCGGCCTGTCCGGTTGTGAAACGGGCGAGGAAACGGTCAATAAGCTGGTCGGGCAGGCAGAGAAGGGGGATGTGAACGCCATGATCAAAATTGCCGAGATTTATTGCGGCGGCCTCAAGATCGAGCAGGATGACCAGGTTTGCGCTATCTGGATGAAGCGCGCGGCAGAAGGCGGCCACATGCGGGCGCAGTTTATGCTGGGCGGCATGTACGAACAGGGTCTGGGTATGCGGACTGATCCGGTGCAGGCTTATCGGTGGTACAGCATTTCTTTCGACCAGGGCTACCAGATGTCCGGTACGGCAGCAAAGAAACTGGGCGCCAGCA
>JAVBTJ010000016.1:0-22339 GCA_031556215.1 Oxalobacter sp. | reverse complement strand
TTTTTCCCGCCTGCCTTCGTTGTCGAACCAAAATTGAACTCGCCGTATGTCCAATACGCCTTCGTCCAATTTTGTCCCGTCGCCTTGACAGACAAGAAAAATCGGCTTTTCGCGAACGGCAAGTTAATGAGTCCTGAGCCTAACGCTTGCCGCCGGCCTTCTTCTGGAAAACCGAATCATTTTCCGACACCGACAGCTTTTTCAGGCGTTCCTTCGCCTCTTCATTGCCGTGGGAAGCGGCGCGCCGGTAAAGCTCGATAGCGGCACCCCGGCTTTCTGCCACGCCCTTGCCTGTTTCATAAAGGCGGGCAAGATTGTATTCAGCCGGGGCATACCCCTGTTCGGCTGCCCGCTTAAACCAGCTTGCGGCCTTGATCTCGTCCTTTTCCGTGCCGCGTCCCTGGGTCAGGAGAACTCCCAGCTTGTTCTGCGCCTGGGGATAGCCCTTTTTTGCGGCCATGAAATACCAGTACACCGCCTGTTCGTCATTCTTCTTGACCCCGAAGCCTGTCGCATACGTCATGCCAAGCGCATACTGCGCTTCAGGCAGCCCGCGTGAAGCCGCGCGGCGCAAAAGCCGGGTGGCCTCTTTCGGGTCATTCGGCACGCCTTTTCCCGCAGCATAAAGCGTTGCCAGGTTGTACTGGGCATCCGGGTACTGCTGGTCTGATGCCTTCTTGTACATGGCAACGGCGGCGGCCTCGTCCTTTTTCGTGCCACGGCCTTCGGCATACATATAGCCCAGGTAATTCTGCGCCGGAGCCAGCCCCTGGTCAGCCGCTTTCTTGATCCAGCCAAAAGCCTTGGTATCATCCTGGTCGATATGGTTGCCGATGGCGTACATCAGTCCGACCGCGTACTGGCAGCGCGGATCGTCTGTTTTCGTCCCCTGCTGGAATTCGTAGAGCGCGCGCTGGTACTGCTTGTTACGGAAAAACTCCACCCCGTCAGTAAAATTATCAGCCAGTGCCGGGCCGCCGAAAAGAACGGCAGCAAAAAGACAAAAAAATCGGAAAAGGGCTCTCATGATCGGCTCTTGTGCATAAATGTATGGGAGGGAGATAGATGCGCTCTTCCTGATTGTAGGGGCAAACCGCGGAAAAGGGAAAAGTTTGTTGTTTTTTTGCCTCAGGCAGGTGGCGGGCCTGAGGCAGCTTCGAAAGGTTCTCTAAATTGCCATTTCCAGTGGTTGTGCAACCAGCTTTACGCCAAGCGCAAGACAGACCCGGCTGACCGTTTCAAAACGCGGATGCGCGCCTTCCCGCAAGGCTTTATACAACGCTTCCCTGGCGATGCCGGATTTTTCGGCGATTTCGGTCATGCCGCGCGCACGGGCAATCGTACCAAGCGCATCAGCCAGTGCGGATGGATCATTTTCTTCGAGTACCGCGGTCAGGTAGGCAGCGATATGCACCCCATCTTCCAGATATTCCGCTGCATCGAATTTTGGCAGGTCTGAAATCTTTCTCTTTTTCATGGAAACACCCCTTTCAGTCTTCCAGTTGTCCTGCGAGAAAAATCGCACGGGCAATATCGGCTTCCTGTGTCGATTTATCACCGCCTCCCGGCATAACAACCAACACATCACCGTGCTGGATGTAATACATCCGCCAACCCGGCCCGAAAAATTCCCGCATTTCCCATACCCCTTTACCAACCGGCTTTACATCACCCAGATTTCCTTTTTCCGCCGATCCAGCGCGAAAATGCCGGGTGTTTGTAAATGGTGTACATGCCCATTTGTAATCGAACGATTACAGTCGATCAAGCCTTGCCAAAGAATCGAAAAAAGGAGGGGGGGATTGTCTCAGATGGAAACTTATCGGTAAACCTTGTCCCTTCGGCCAACCTGAACTACCAGAACGCGAAGTGCGCCATCCTGAATGTCACAGATCACGCGACAGTCGCCTATACGGTATCGCCACAGTTCACCAAGGGGGCCTTTTAATGCTTTTCCCGTACTGCGAGGGGCGTTTGAAGCGGCAACACGCTCATCCAGATAATCCATAATCCGGACAGCAGTCTGGCGGTCCAGCTTTTTCAGTTGCGCTTTTGCCGTATCCGCGTAATCAATTTTCCAAGCCAAGGGCTTTCCTTACATCGGCGGCAGAATGCACCATTTCACGCTCCTGGCGGATACGCTCAAGCACATCGGCACCCAGGTAGTAATCTTCCATATCCTCAATGCCCTGTTCGATGATCTGACGCAGGTAAAACGCTTTGGTGCGCCCGGTTTGCGCGGAAAGGAAATCAAGCCGTTTTTCGATTTCCGGATCAAGCCTGACAGACGTCGCCATCAATAATCTCCCGTGTGATATTTGCATTCATTGTATCACATTGAATGCAAATTGCCTGTAACATTGGTGCTTTCGCCAACGTTACAGGCTACGGTTTTGCCTGTTGTTCCTCCATCACGGGAGCGAGAGGGTCGGACTCATGGATGGCCAGCAAATTGATCCCGAAATTAAAAACCTTATACCCCCTGGACGTTAAAAACTGGAGCAGCGCCTGTTCATTGGACTTGATTTTTTCAATGACCAATTGCGGCTTGTATTTTTGAAGGGTCTTATCTGCCCCTTCAAGCGCCTCCATTTCCATGCCTTCAATATCAATCTTGATCAAATCCACGCGCGGCAGATTCAGGCCATCGATAGACTGCATCCGGGTTATGCGGGTATTTTCCTCACTGTAATCAATCACCTGCCCGATAAATTCGGTTGATTCCGTTTTCCTGATTTCCAGGCTGCCAAAGCTGGACGGGGTGAAATAGTCAGGAACCGGCACATTGATCGTGCCTTCTCTGGCGCCTACCGCAGCCCAGAGGGCGCGCGCATTAAAGCAGTTGTTCAGGGTAATGTTTCCGGCGAGGGCATAAAAAATCCTTTCCTGTGCCTCAAACGCAATCACTTCTCCCCACCCATACATGAACTTTGCCCATTCAATCGTATGTACGCCCACATTGGCGCCGCAATCGATGGCGACGACGCCTTCCCCGAAATGCTGTTTTCTCAGGCTCAGCAATTGCAGCAGCAGGTTCACTTCCTCATGGTCAAAGGAAGAGGTATTGAGTAGTTGAAAGCCCACGCCGTAAGCGGCATCACCGACAAACCGGTAGTCGTGCCGGTTGACCAGCATGCTTCCATGATCGGTTGATGCCAGCGTGAAGGCAATGGGGCGTAAAGTAAAATTTTTCATTTCAGTGCAGGCTTTCCAGAGTAAAAAAGAGGATTCAATATGTCGGAAAATCAATGGGAACGGAGTTCAAGCAAATCGTTTCGAACTTCATCAAAGACATCGCCCCAGTTTCCCGGCTGGTTTTGGCGATAGAGGCGCATGCCCGGATACCACGGGCTGTCCCTTCTATCCAGCAACCAGCGCCAGTCAGGAGAAAATGGCAGCAAAACCCATGTCGGTTTTCCCAGTGCGCCGGATAAATGCGCAACACTGGTATCTACGCTGATGACCACATCCATCAGGGAGCAAAGCGCCGCCGTATCGGAAAAGTCTTCCAGTTCTTCTTCGTAATGCTGCCATTCGGTCATGGCGGCAAAGATGATTTTATCGATGTCCCGCACCTCTTTTTGCAGGCTGATGTATTCACAGTTGTCAGGCAGGTAAGGCAATAACTGCGCCAGCATGATGCTGCGGTTATTGTCGTTGAGGTGTACCGGATTGCCGCTCCACGCCAGTCCCACTCGCGGCCTTGTTTTTTTTCCCAGCCTGTTTTTCCAGATGGCGACCTTTTCCGGATCGGCATACAGGTAAGGTACTTCGGCAGGAATGGTCTCCAGGTTGGTTTTAAACGCCAGAAGCAGGCTCATCACGGGGCAATACACATCAAACGGGGGAAACAGGTCGCGTGTTTCCAGTGTCAACGCTTCATTATTGACAACGATCTCATCAACCCCTTCGAGGTTTTTCAATAAATTGGCCAGGCCGGGCGGCACCTGCAGGATCACTTTTGCGCCAAGTGCCGAAAGCAGTTTGGCGTAACGGCTGAATTGAAGGCTGTCGCCATACCCCGCATCATGGTGTAAAAGGATGGTCTTGCCCCGGATGGATTGCTCTCCCAGCCACAGCTTTCCGGGAATATTCACTTTTTCGAGTTTGAAGAAATCAGTTTTGAAGCGGTATTCGTAAAGCGGCAACCCTTCCTCAAAGCGCCCCAGCACCAGCAACGGGAAGGCCTTGCTGTAGTAAGCCAGGGGATCATTCGGGTCTAATGCGATGGCCTTGTCGAACCATTCAATCGCGGCCTCAAATGCGTTCAGCTTGAGTAAGGCGGTTCCGTAATTACAATATGCCGATGCCAAACCCGGGTCGAGTTCTATCGCTTTTTCATAGTATTCCAGCGCGATATCCACTTGTTCATTTCCCTGAAAGGCTACGCCGATATTGCAGTAGACCCGGCTGGATGAGGGATTCAACTGCAAGGCTTTTTCAAAGCTTTCCAGGGCGGATTTATACTGTTTCATTGAAAGAAAAAGGATGCCGAGGTGGCTATAGGCATCAAAATAATCCGGTTTCAGCTCAATTGCCCGATTAAAATTGGCCAGCGCCAGTTCGTTGTTTTCAAATTCCTTGAACAATAAACCGCGATTTACGTACGTTTCCGGGGAATCCGGCTTTAGTTCAATCACCCGATTGAAATCTTCCAGCGCCAGTTCGTTGGCTTTGGATTGCTTGAACAATGAACCGCGATTCGCGTACGTTTCCGGGGAATCCGGGTCCAGTTCAATCGCCCTGTTCAAATCCGCCAGTGCCAGTTCATTTTCACCGGATTGCGTATGCAGCAAACCACGATTTGCGTATGCATCGGCAAAATCCGGGTCCAGTTCAATTGCCCTGTTCAAATCGGCCATTGCCGGTTCGTTTTGACCGGACTGCATAGATAAAGCCCCGCGATTGGCATACGCTTTCGCCAAATTCGGATTTAACGCAATCGCCTTGTCGTAATGGCGTAATGCGGCGTCAAGTTGGTGCTGGAGGTGAAAATCAATTGCCTTTTGCAAATGGGACTGGGCTTGCCTGTTTTGTGGAGAGCGGTTTTTTCTGGTTTTCATCGTTGCAGCAACCCTGTTTTGGTTTGAGTCATTGTCGGTTCCTCACCGGGCATTTTTTACGCGAATACCTCTCGTCCACTTTCGCATGAAGGTCCTGTGGAAGGCAAGAGAAGCAAAGGCCGCAAATAGTATACACGGCTTGAGACAAAGCAGAAGCGCAGGAATAGCAGTTTATAAATACAGGCCCTGGCGTTCTTTTTTCAATAAGTGAAACATCCGCCTTTACGCACATCGGTATAGATGCAATAGATTTTTTTGATAAAAAAGCATCTTCTTTCGCTGATTTCTTCTGGCATGGATGGCCCCCGCCCTTTTTTTCTTTCTTTTTTCGAAAAATTTTTCCGTGTGGAAATTTTTAAAAAAACCTTGCCTGATGCGGCATTGCGGCAAACAGAGGGGTAAATGCACCTTTGTTTTTGCTTATGGATTGCAAAAAAATGTGATAGCAACCCTAAATATTTCCGGCAGTGCTCCGTTAACGATTCATAACAGCGGTCGGCATGCAAGAGGGCACACCAATGTTAAGAGCCGCAACTTTTCTCTTTTGGCTCTTACTCATGGTTAACATGGTACTTAAGGAGTAGCTACCATGCCTCAGATTATCAATACCAATATTTCTTCGCTGAATTCCCAGCGCCACCTCAACAACACCCAGTCTTCTCTCTCCACTGCATTGGAGCGTCTTGCTTCCGGCAAGCGCATCAACAGCGCGAAAGACGATGCGGCCGGTTTGGGTATTTCTTCCCGCATGACCACCCAGGTCAACGGCATGAACCAGGCAATCCGCAATGCCCGTGACGGTATTTCCCTGGGCCAGACTGCTGAGGGCGCCCTGTCCACATCAGCAGACATGCTGCAGCGTATCCGTACCCTGGCAGTTCAGTCATCCAACGCCACCAACGCATCCCTGGACCGCCAGGCGATCCAGGATGAGGTGAGCCAACTGGCATCCGAACTGAACAGGATTGCGGAAACCACTACCTTCAACGGCCAGAAGCTGCTGAACGGTACCATGGGTACGCAAAACTTCCAGGTAGGCGCCAACGCAGGCGAACTGATCTCTGCCAGCGGCATGAACTTCCTGACGAGCGTTTATGGCAACAACCGTATCCAGGGCGATGCAATGACTGTCAAGGGATATACGTTGTCCACAGCGGGAACGGCTGCGGTTGCAGCGTCGGGAACGGTTGCTGCAACGCCAGCCGTACTCAGTACCGGTACCGGCAACACGGTTACCGCAGGTGGTACGATCAAGATTACCGGCAGCACTGGAACGGAGACCTATACGACCGTGGCAGGCGATACCGCAAAAACCATTGCTTCGCAGGTCAATCAGCTTTCGTCCAAGACCGGTGTGACCGCCAGTGCCAGGACAGAGGCTCTCCTGAGCGGTTTTGGCGCCAAGGAGTCTGTCTCGCTGACGATGTTTGGCAATAATACAAGTAAAGGTGCCAATATTACCTTTACCATCGGCGACAATACGGCCAATTCGGATTCTTATGCCGAAGCGATCAACGCATTCAACGCGCAAAGTTCCCTGACGGGCGTGACGGCGGAATATGATGCAGAAAATAAGGGCATCAAGTTGACCCACGATTCCGGTGCGGACATCATCATTGGCCGGACCAAAGGCAGTACTGCCCCGAGTAACGTACCCACGCTCAATACTTACCAGGCGAATGGTCAGAAGAAGGATGGTATTGCGGTGGCGGAGCTTTCGATTGATGACAATGATCCGCATGGCGGTGTTGTGGCCGCCGGTGTCGTGACCTATGACTCGGAAAAGAGCTTTTCTGTCGTGGATAGCAGTGACCTGGCAGGAACGACCGTTAACGGGACAACGGCTCAGAACTCGTCCAAGCTGAACTCGGTTGCGACGCTTGATGTGACGACGTTTAAGGGCTCGCAGCTTGCTATCGCGATTGCTGATGCTGCCATTAACCTGATCAACAAGGAAATGGGTCGTTACGGTGCGTTGCAGTCCCGCTTTGAAACCACGATTTCCAACCTGGAAGTCAACGCGGAAAACACCAGCAACGCCAGAAGCCGCATCCAGGATGCTGACTATGCACAGGAAACCGCCGAGCTCTCTCGTGCGTCCATCCTGCAGCAGGCCGGTACCGCCATGCTCGCGCAGGCAAACCAGCTTCCGCAAAGTGTCCTGTCGCTGATCGGCTAATCTGGCTGAGAAGTAACAGGCCGCGCCAGGAAGCGGTAAAAACCAAGCCCCGGCATGCCCAAAGCATGCCGGGGCTTGTCACAGATTGAACAGGAGAGCGTAATGGAGATCAAGAGCATCAGCAGTACGCCGTTTGCCGGAGTAAGCCCGGCAGCGGAAAATGCCCCTGTTTTCCCGTCTGCGCAAAATCTGGAGCAGGTCATGGTTGAAGCGGTAAAAGAGCCTGCCGGGGTGGAAAAACTCCAGAACGGCATACCGGAAGACGCCGCGCCGCCCAGGGATATGGAGCAGGAGAAAAAAACGATGGAAGGCGTAGCCAGATCGCTTGAGTCTCTTTCCCAACCCAGCGGCTTGCAGTTTGCGGTGGATGATGAGCTGGGACAGGTTATCGTCAAGGTGGTCGACCCGGAAACGCAGATGTTATCAAGCAGTTTCCTTCGGAAGAAGCGATAGCCCTGGCTAAATCGCTTGGCAACGTCAGCGGGAGCCTTCACCAGGCGAAAGCGTAAAGCGGGAATCAGTACAGCGCTTTACAGGCAAAACAGGAAATTCCCCGGGCATGATGGCCGGGGGATTTTTTTTGTCGAGGGTGGCTTGTCTTGTGGGCAGACAATCAGGCTGCCACAGTCAGTTTCAGGCCAAGCGCATGGATGTTTTGCTTACGGTATCAATACGCGGGTTTGCGCCGTCAGGCAGCGATTTATAAAGGCTTGCGCGAGTATTCCCGGCAAATGCCTGACGGTTTGCGGATATTCGTGTAAAGTTGCCCGATAGTGGGCGAATCATATTCTGTCGATCCGGCGTTATGCAGAAAATAATGTAGCGGTATGATTTTTTACGTTTGCAGTGGGAGGAAACATTGCGTAGGAATATAGTGGCATTTATTGGCCAAGACGAGCACGGCACATTGAGAGACGATGTTGAGAGATTTCATGTCCAGGTGTTGACCAATGGTTTGATCGGGCATGTGATTGATATATCGGATCCCGCGTGGCCACAGCAGCTAGAGCGTATCGGCAATGAAGGGATCTTTTTTGCGTGGGCATTTGCCGGTGTTGGTGCAGCGTTAACCCACCTCAATGGAGAGAATTATTGGGAGGCGATTTGTGTCCCTTTCATTTCGGTTTTTGATGACAACCCGGCACAAAATCCGAAAAATCATAAAATACCGGCGCGCTATGTCGTGAACAGCTATACCGTAAAGGATTGGCTTGATATACAGCGGCAAATCATACGTTCTCCCCAGATAGCGACACTGCTCCCCTCTTGGGCTGCGTCAAACCCCTACCGCAACAACACCCCATGGAAAGATCGGGCGCATCATATCGTTTTTCTGAAAAATGGAGGCGATCCGGACGCAAGGCGGAGGGAATGGAGTTACTGGCCTCGCCAGTTGCGTACTATCCTCGAAGAAACCGCTGAGCAGGCGTTGCATCAGACAACGGGTGATCTCATGCCCCTGTTCCTGTCCTGCCTTGACGCTCACGGCGTTGACTTGAGTGAGGGCCACCACATACTGTTCGGCATGTTTAACGAGATTGACTGGTACATCCGGCTGGCAAGATTAACCAAAATGGCCCGGGCGTTGTGCCGAGTTGACGCGACAATCATTGGCGCGCGCTGGGAGCATATAGACAAAACCGGCGCAAAAGCTTCTTTTCACCCCGGAATCAATGGCAGGGAAAAACGGGAGCTGTTTGCCAACTCGAAATTCATCGTGAATACCAGCCCGAATAACAGCTTGGGCGCGCATGAACGTGTTCTATTGGGCTTTGGCAGCAAAGCCTGTGTCGTCTCGGACAGCAACGACTATAGCCGGGCCCTTTTTTCAGGTTGCCCCACCTTTTTTGGTTTTGATTGGGCCGATCCCGATTGGGAAGAAAAGGTTGTCTCCCACCTCGAAAGCGGCAAAACATTCGACGATGAGGCATTCCAGCCTGCACTTGACATACTCAATCAGGAATTTTGCCCGCATCGCGCCTTCCAGGTCATGGTTGATATTGCCGAGACTGTCCGGTTTGGGAATGAAACCCTCTCCCCCTACAATTACATCTCTTCACCAGGCGGATGATCCTGAAATGAATGCCAGATTAATGGAATTCCCTGTTTTCGGGGATGAGCGCGGAAAATTGATTGCGCTTGAAAACAGTAAAAATATCCCTTTTGACATCAAGCGGGTGTATTACATTTTTGACACATTACCCGGCCAGGCAAGAGGGTTGCATGCACATCAAAGCCTTGAGCAGATTGTCGTAGCGATTGACGGTGCATGCCAGTTTGTCCTGGATGATGGAAAAAACCGCAGGGAAATCTGGTTGAACCGTCCAGATGTCGGGCTTTATATCGGAAAAAATATGTGGCATGAAATGAAAAACTTTTCCTACGGCTGCAAACTAATGGTTCTGGCCAGCGACTATTACGATGAAAGCGAGTATATCAGGTGCTATGATGCGTTTTTGAAAATGGTCAATGCCGAGACCTGATCCATCATTGTGCGGAAATGAAAAGATGATCAAATTTCTGGACTTATACAAAGTAAACGAGCAGTACCGCCAGGAGATTGATGAGGCCATCAGGCGTACGCTGGACAGCGGCTGGTATTTGCTCAGCCGGGAGATCGACTCTTTTGAGAAAAATTTCGCCACATACTGTGGCACTAGACACTGCATTGGTGTTGCCAATGGCCTGGATGCGCTAAACCTGATTATCCGGGCTTACGGATGGGGTAAAGGGGATGAAATCATCGTGCCCGCAAACACGTATATTGCCTCCATTCTGGCTATTTCCCAAAACAACTGTACCCCTGTTTTTGTCGAACCCTGTATCGAAACTTACAACATTGACCCGGATCTGATTGAGGAAAAGATAACGCCCCACACCAAAGCCATCATGGTCGTTCATCTTTACGGCCAGGCCGTTCAGATGGAGAAAATCTGGTGTCTCGCCCAAAAGCACAACCTGAAAATTATCGAAGATTCTGCACAAGCGCATGGCGCGCGATATCAGGACAAGCGGGCCGGGAATCTGGGCGATGCATCCGGCTTTTCGTTTTTTCCCGGAAAAAACCTGGGTTGCATGGGCGACGGTGGTGCGGTTACCACCAATGATGATGAATTGGCCCGGAAAATCAGGGCCATCAGAAACTACGGCTCCCACGTCAAATACCAGAACCTTTACAAGGGGGTTAACTCAAGGCTGGATGAAATTCAGGCAGCCATTCTTGGCGTGAAACTCAAGTACCTGGATACGGACAATGAAAAACGGCGAAAAATCGCCCGATTTTACCGGGAGAACATCCGGAACCCTTCCATTGCCATGCCCCCCATTTTTGATGAACATGCCCATGTGTGGCATGTTTTCGCCATCAGAACGGAAAAAAGGAACCGGTTCGAGGCATACATGCGCGATCACGAAATCGAGACAAACATTCACTATCCAACGCCGCCGCACAAACAGCCATGCTATGGTGAATACGCTCACCTGAATTTACCGATCACTGAAAAAATTCATCGTGAAATCATCTCGCTCCCGATCAGCCCCGTCATGACAGGGAACGAGATTGAAAAAGTAGCGAGAATCGTGAATGGGTATCGCAATGATTAGTCCGTCCTGATAAGATGTTTGATGAGGATGGACAGGCTAACCTCTCGATATGATTCACTGTAAAACTTTTGAGGGGATGCTGGAGATGAGCACATTACTGAATATCGGTTTTATCGGCGGTGGTGCCAATTCTGCCGTAGGCAAAACACACTTTATTGCTTCCCAGATGGATGGCAGATTCAGGGTTCGGGCAGGGTGCTTCAGCCTGTTAGGCGATGTCAATATGCAAACCGCGAAAGAATGGGGAATTCCTCCTGACAGGGTTTATGAAACAGGCGCAGATTTGCTCCAAAAGGAAAAGGATCATCTCGATGCCATTGTCGTACTGACACCTACTCCGAATCATACCGGGCCTGTGATTGAAGCCCTTCAATCAGGCTATCCCGTCATATGTGAAAAAGCATTGGCCAGTTCGAGTGCGGACATCTTATCCATTCGACAGGCGCAAATGAAGCAGAATGGTTTCCTGACGGTCACCTACAACTATACGGGTTATCCCATGATCCGTGAGCTTAGACAAATCATTCGAGAGGGGAAACTCGGGAAGCTGACGCAGATTCACATTGAAATGCCGCAGGAGGGATTTGCCCGCTTTAACCGTGATGGCAGTTTTCCTGTGCCACAGGAGTGGCGTTTGCATGATACGGCGCTGCCAACCATCTCCCTGGATCTGGGCACGCACCTGCACAATATGATTGATTTTCTTACGGGGGAAACGCCGGAAGAAGTGATGGCAATACAAAGCAGCAAGGGGCATTTCAGCGAGGTGATTGATAATGTCATGTGTATGGCACATTACACCCATTCCCTTGAGTGCAGTATCTGGTACAGCAAAGCGGCGCTGGGATACCGGAATGGATTGCGTGTCCGGGTGTTTGGAACAGGCGGGTCTGCTGAATGGTATCAGATGGATCCCGAGTTTCTGCTTTGCTTTGATGCCATGGGAAGAAAAAGCCTCATTGATCGGGCCAGTACAGATGTGACAATCGCGAATGCTGACCGGTATAACCGTTTCAAGCCGGGCCACCCGGATGGCTTTTTTGAAGCTTTTGCCAATCTGTACAGCGATATTGCTGATGGTCTTGCCAATTACCTGAGTGGTTCTGGTTATGTAACGGATTATCTGTTTGGTGCGCAGCATGCCCTGGAAGGGCTATTGTTGCTTGAGGCAATGGCGGAATCAGCCAGAACAAGAAGCTGGCAAACTGTAAAATTTATTTGAAAAATTTTTTAAATTTAATCAATGAAAATTCGATTAAATATTTTATTTTTTCAAATGGTAAATAAAAATGAATTAGAAAATATAAGCAAACTTCGCTTCTCATATAGTATTGGTTTATTGAAAATAACTTGTTAATGACAGCGTATTTTATGTTTTTAATTTTACTTCAATAAACAATTACATTCCCGTAAGTGTTTTCTTAAATTCATATTTGTATGAATGCAGACGGAATTTTTATGATTCCCAAACTCAATATCAACCCGCGTTATCCTCTTGTCAAGTTGGCTGATACCATAGACTGGGGGCATATCCATACCCTGTGCAGTCCGTTTTTGTCAGAGAGCGAGTATTTTGCTGTTCAGACAAGACTGATCGCGGGACTTTTGTACCTGCAGCATGAATTTGATCTTTCAGATGAAGATACCGTCCAGGGCTGGATAGATAACCCGCATTGGCAAGTATTCACAGGAGAAGAATACCTGCAAACCCGTTCGCGGGTTGAGCCATTGAGCCTTGCAGGCTGGCGAAAGGGTTTGGGTGAATCCGGGCTGGAAGCGTTGTTTTCTGCCATACAGGATACAGTGGAAAAATCAGGTTTTCAATTGAGTGAATTTGGCTGGAATAAATATTTGAGGATGGGGAATATAGACAAAGAGCTATTATTTTATAATCCTGATTTTTCAAAAGCGCGTCAAGTCAAACTATTTAAAAAATATGTGGAAGAAATAGGTTTTGAAACAGGCAATTTCTGTAACAGAAGCTGTTCGTATTGTCCTTTGAGCGTGTATTCCAGAGGCAAACAGGAAACGATGGCGGATGAATTATTTGATAAAATAGTATCAGAGCTTGGATATCTTGAATATGACAAAATTATTAATTTAAACTTGTATAATGAACCGTTATCAGATAAAAAATTAGTAGATAAGATAAAAAAAATAAGAGATAAGGTGCCAAATGCAAGAATTAATTTTAATTCAAACGGTGACTATTTAACACGAAAAATTTTGGATCAGCTTGCCGATGCAGGCTTGAATTCAATATATGTTTCAATGCAGCTTGGTAAAAATGAAAGCTATTCAGACGATATACAAAAAGAGAAAATAAAAAATTTCTTAAAGAAGCTGGATTTGAAGTGCGAAATAAATTATTTTATCCCATCTAAAAAAATTGAGGCGGATGTTAATTATAAAGGACTTCAGTTACTCGTTATGTCAAATAATTGGGCAGTTTATGGTAATGACAGAGGCGGAGTGTTGTCCCATTTGTCTGAAAATAACAGATTTGAACCATGCATGAGACCAATAAGAGAATTTCAGTTTGACTTCAAGGGAAATGTTTATTTATGCTGCCAAATATACCCAAATGATCCCAAGGCGGGTATTTCAATAATCGGTAATTTAAACCAGAATTCGATGGCAGAAATATATGCCTCTGAAAAAGCCACTAATTTCAGGAAGCATCTTTACCCTTTTTCTGAAAAATATTTTCCATGCAATTCATGCAAGGATGCAAGTTTTGCAGAGGAAAGTACGGCTGTTTTACGGGATGAGATAATAAACAGGTTAAAAAATATGAATTCATAAAATATACTCTGTAAGAGCGTTATCGAATTAACGTCTGTATTTATCAGCGTTTGTTGTGCTCATGTTCTGTGTATTTCGTCAATACGCAGGTCAATATTTATGTCCTGGTATTTCGATAAAACCATGAGAAGCTGGCAGACTGTCAAATCTATTTCAAAATTTGAAAACATGAAATTAACCATCAATGATTATTTTCTTCATGAAGAAGCCCTTTCTTTTTGCAATGATTTTTTGCATGGCGAAAATCCTAAATACCTGTTTGGAAGAAACAAGTATGCAGAAAGCATTGCCGGAAATATCGATATAGATGGTTTTGTCGATGATTTTACGAGCGATACAGCGTTTCTTGGTAAACCGGTTATTAAAACAGAGGATTTGCCGGAAAATGCCATGGTTGTCTCTGTCGTTGCGGTTGCAAAACCCATAACCGCCAGAAATAAACTGGCAAAAACCGGAGTAAGGCAGATAGATTATTTTTTGTTTCGAAAATATTCCGGAATGAATGTTATTCCTGTTATGGGATGGTGGGATGATTTCAAAAATGATTTTGAAGTCAATCGGGAAAAATATGATGGGATATATGGTCTTTTACAAGAGGAAAGGTCAAAAAGTGAATGGGAAAATATAATCAATTTTCGCTTGTCAGATAATATTCAGTTTCTTGAAAGTTTTTCTTATCGGCCAGATGAACAATATTTTGAGGATTTTCTTGGCCTGCAGGAAAAAGGAGAAACTTTTATTGATGTAGGTGGTTTTGATGGATATACAAGCCTTGAATTCATAAAAAGATGCCCCGGTTATGACGCTGTTCATATTTTCGAACCAGATCCAGATAATATGGCGTTAATCAAAGCCAATCTGGCTGGAAAGGAAAGGGTTTTTTTTCATCAGGCGGGGGCATCAAATCAATCTTCGACATTGCGGTTTGAGACGATGGGATCATCCTCAAAAATAAGCAATGAGGGCAATGTCAAGATTAAAGTAGAAAAGCTTGATGAGGTGCTTGACGCCCCCTTTTCATTTCTCAAAATGGATATTGAAGGGGAAGAGCTTTCGGCAATCCAGGGTGCAGAGCGGCTTATTCGTCATCATCATCCACGGCTAGCGATATGTGTTTACCATCGGTTCGATGACCTCTGGAAAATTCCGGAACAGGTTTTGTCTTACTATCCTGACTACAAAATTTTCCTGAGGCATTACACGGAAGGTATTGAAGAAACGGTCATGTTCTTTATCCCTCCTGACACGGTTCCATGAGCAGGTAAAACCCTGCTGGCTGGAGGGAGGTAACTGACCGACTCATTTTATTTTTGATCTATTTGTGCTGCGCAGCAGATTCGGCGATTGCTTCAAATGGTCAGGCGATCTCATCTACTGATTTTATCGTTATCATATCGGCCATGTCAGGGGTTGTCTCCAGCATGGTTTTTTTATTGCTGAATTCCGCAAAGAGAATGGCAAGCTTGTCATAAGGCGCCGCTTCAAGTCGTTCTCCGCTGGTTTTGAGTGGCGTAATATGGGTTGTTTTGGCAGGGATGCGATGTGAAAACATAAAGTGGTCAACCGGTGTGCCTGTTGAGATGGTATGCCGTCCCCAGGGTCTGGGTTTTCTGAATGGGGTATTGATTTGCAGTTTTTTTCCCAGGAAGGGACGAACATAAAGGTCGGTGTAGTTTACGCCTGTAGAGAGTTCTATCAGGTGGCCATACAGATCTCCAGGTGCTCTTCTCATGCATTCAATGATCCAATGCCGGTTTTTCCCTGCAATAAACTGGGTATGTAACAGGCCGTCATTCAAATCGAGTTTTTCAATGATTTTTTTTATGGTCTCCCTGACGCTGTTTTTCATGCGTTCTGTCAAGACGGAGGGATGATTTGAGCAATTGACCTGGTATGGATAAACGGTACAGAATTCATCGACAAAAAAATCATGGAAAATGTCCTTGTTTTGTATGAAAGCCGAATGACTGTGCAGGCTTCCTTCAACAAATTCTTCAATGATGACTTTGTTTGAGCGTGATGCGGCCAAGGCAGACGAGATGGCTTCAGCCAGTTCGGCTGGTTCCTGAATTTTTGCGACACCTTTTCCACTGGAGCTGTCATCAGGCTTGATCAATAGCGGATAGGGGATATTGTCAGGGTCTATTTCGTTTAATGTCTCTAATTGAAAAACGCGTGGCGCGTCCGGAATGTTTTTTTGCGTGAAATCCCTGAATTTATTTTTTGTATGCAGTATTTCTGTGGTGCTATAGCTGTCAAAGCCGGGGTACCCCAGTTTTTGTGCTACCCATGACGTGCTTAAGTATGAGAAGTCATTGCCAGACGGAACAAGGTAATCAAAGTGCCGTGATTTGACTGCTTCCAGTAACCAATCCCTGTCGGAATAATCAATCGGCAGGGCATCGTCAGAAAAATGGTGGCCCGGATCAGAAGGGATATTTCCGCAAGTGGTGACATGGCAGCCGTATTTTTTCAAGGCGAATAATATTGGTACGGCGCTATAACTGCTGCCAACCAGTAAGACGCTTTTTTTCATTTTTAAACTTAAAGAGGAAATGAGCGAAACATCATAAGAACAAGCGGCAGCATGGCCTCTTTTTTTATTTGCTATCGAGAATAATGCTTTTTCGTTTCATTGGGAATCGTAATGCTTCCATCCATCTGTTTTTGCGTCTCTTCTCATTATCTGGATGCCATAATACGATGCTTCATGGAGCAATAACAACTGTTTTGGTACGTGTGCCTGATGGAGGGGATTATATTCTGCGTGTTCAGTATCATCAGAATAGGGCGGCGCGGCAGGGGCAGGTGCTCATTTAACAAACACCGACGGGGCAAATCTTTGGGATGTGATTCGTGTCTTTCCTTTCGGGCTATGTTTGATATGGCGGCTACGGTCAGGATGCAGGACGATTTCCTCGAGTATGAATATCTCACGGAGCAGGCGGGCGTTCCAAGCCATGATGATGGTGGGGCACAGTTGCCTTTACCCTGTGTCCCATACGTTTTTTCCTGGATATTTCGAAAATGCAATGCGGTATCAGCTTGCAACTTTTATCGATATGGCAGTTTTTTTCTGGCGTTGGTCGGCATGTCAGGCCGGATGAGGTGATTGAGGTAAATTTTTTGTGTTGTATGATGATGTTTTATATGGCTTTTTTGTTTTCGTGCCCTTGAAGGGCATTTTTTTTTGCTTTCGGCCCCTAAAGTTTTTAATCTGGGAGGCCGTTAACAAGGATAAGCGGTAGTGTGCCCTCGGTATTTGCGGTATTATGGGTGCCGGGTGAGCGCATAGCCAATGCAGGGCGGCCTTCGATCAGGGAATGCTGCCCACAGGGAATGGACAGGCAAGATAACGGGAGATGAATATGCCATCCTCTATTAATACCAATATGAGCGCAACGAATACGATGCGCCAGTTGAACAAGACGCAGGAGACGCTGGCTTCTGCGATGGAGCGCCTTTCTTCGGGCAAGCGCATCAATAGCGCGAAGGATGATGCGGCCGGGTTGCTGGTTGCCGAAATGATGTCGGCGCAGGTTCGCGGGATGAACCAGGCGATCCGCAATGCGTATGATGGTATTTCGATGTCGCAGACGGCGGAGGGCGCGCTTTCGACGACTTCGGATTCGTTGCAGCGGATGCGCGAACTGGCTGTGCAGGCATCCAATTCGACTTATTCCGCTGGGGATCGCCAGGCTATCCAGGATGAGATCAGCCAGCTGGTGTCCGGCTTGAACGGCATTGCCGGGACGACGACTTTTAACGGTCAGAGGCTCCTGGATGGTTCGATGGGCGAGCAGCAGTTCCAGGTGGGGCCTAATGCCGGGGATACGGTTTCGATTGGCGGAACGAATTTCCAGACGACGGCTTACGGTAATAACCGCCTGGAAAGCGTTGCCGTTACGCCGGGAACGGCGGTGGAGGCCGGACAGTTCACGGTTTCGGGCCGTGCCGGGACGGCCACGATTTCAACGGAGGCCGGGGCGTCGGCAAGGGACGTGGCCGCTGCCATCAATGCGCAGGCAGATAATACGGGCGTGTCGGCAACAGCAACGACAGAGGCTGTCCTGGGCAATCTTTCGGCAGGCGAGGCCTATTCTTTTGACCTGACGTCTGATAATGCTTCGGCGGTGTCGGTTTCGTTTACGGTTGGCGCTGATGGTGACCTGTCTTCGGCAGTGAGCGCCTTTAACCAGCAGGCGGCAAAGACGGGCGTGACGGCGCAGACGGATGCGGTCACCGGCGGTATCAAGTTGACCAACGCATCGGGCGAGGTGGTTGCCCTGCAGGCAAAACCGGATGCAAACGCAACGGCAACGCTGGCGTCAAGGGATGCGAATGGCAATGATTCGGTTGAGGTGGCGGTAACCGATAGTGAGGCTGTCGAGGTGGCTGGCACGGTGATGATGAGTTCGGCAGGGGCTTTCTCTGTGGGCGAGTCCGCGCCGATGGGCGGTATTGCGTTGGCAGGCAATTCGCAACTGGATTCGGTGGCGAGTGTCAGCGTGGCAACAGCAGAGGATGCGCAAAAGGCAATCAGTACGATTGACGCGGCGCTGGCGGCTGTCAGCGGCGAGCGTGCGAAGTATGGCGCGATGCAGGGCCGTTTTGAAGCGACGATCGGCAATATGACGATCGGTTCGGAGAATGCGGAGGCGGCGAAAAGCCGTATTGCCGATGCGGATTATGCGCAGGAGGTGGTTAACCAGTCCCGTGCCATGCTGTTGCAGCGGGTAGGGGTTGCCATGCAGGCACAGGCCAACCAGGCGCCGCAGGCGGTGCTGGCGCTTCTGAAATAGTTGCCGGTTTTTCGGGTTGTCAGGCAGGAAGCCGAAAGGTTTCCTGCTTTTTTTGTGATATTTTTTCTTATAACGTTAATCGTTATTTACTTTAATAGATGCGATTGACGTTTAACGTAATGCGTTATATTATTAGCGTGTTTTTGTTGCTGAGGGCAGTTGCCGACAGGTTATGTGGTTTGTTTCGGCGGGTATTTTGACGGGGAAAGGGGCGTGTCCTTGAGGGGTGCGATAACGGAGGTGGGCGACGAGGGGCGTCCTGTTCATCCGGGCGAGATTTTGCGCGAGGATTTTCTGCGTCCGTCAGGGCTGACATCGAGTGCGCTGGCGATTGCGCTTCTGGTGCCAGCGCCGCGCATTAACGAGATTGTTCGCGAAAGGCGCGGCATTACGGCAGATACGGCTTTGCGGCTGGCACGGTATTTTGGCAATACGCCGGAATTCTGGATGGGGTTGCAGGATGAGTATGATCTTGAAGTGGGGCGGGTCGGCCTGGGGGATGCGCTGGAGCGTATTGTGCCCCGGGTTGCGGTGTAAGGTTTTTTCAGTATTGCCGTTTTATTCGGGGATCGGGAGCGGTGGGTAAAAAGTTGAAAAAAATGTACGTTTACCCTAAATGTTTCAGTTTCGCTGCCGTTAATACTGATATCAGGTGGTGCATGCTTTATCAGGAAGGTGTGTATCGGTAGTCGGAATGCGTGGTCTTTTTCCATGGGATCGTTGTGTGGAAAGGGGCAGGAAGCCAAGCAGACGGGTTACATGATTTCCCGGCTTTTGCCGGGATGGGAAGATGAGTAAAACAGGAGAGTGAAATGGAGATCAGAACCATTGGAAATGCATCAGTCGGGAGTCGCCCGGCTGTGGACAGTGGTGGGATTCCCCAGGCGATGCAAAGCAAGGCATCAGATCAGGCGACTGTGCAAACGGCAAGGGCTGTGCCGCAGGTGTCCGAAATGGAGCAAATGGGTGTCACACGCAAATCTGCAGACAAGGCTGAAGCACAACACCCAAAGGAAGGTTCCCGCCAGTCCGGCCCGGATGCCTCTGTCAAGCTGGCGTTAAGCCAGCAGGCGAAGGTGGAGTCGGAAAAGTCGCGCCAGGCTGAAGCCGGCCACCTGCCTGATGAGGCTGTCCATGCCAAACAGGCTAAGGAGGCGGTTCAGTCCACAGAGGCTGACCAGGCCAAAGAGGTGCAAAAAGGCCGACAGGAGCGTGCGCCGTCAACTGATGAGGCGGCAAGGCAGGCGGAAAGGGAGCGCACCCAGAAAGTGGTGGATAATATTTCCGAATCGCTTTCATCAATGCAGACTTCGCTGAATTTATCGGTTGACGAGGATTTGGGACGCGTTATCGTCAAGGTTGTTGACCCTGAAACGCAGGAGATCCTCAAGCAGTTTCCTTCCGAGGATGCGTTGAAGCTTGCCAAATCGCTGGGCAGGATGACGGGGATGTTTGTAGCGACCAGCGCGTAAAGACGACTCGCTAGTGGTTTTGCGAGCGCATTGCGCTTTTCTTCTGTGCTTCCTTGTCTGTTGCCAGATTGGCTCGGCTAGGGTATTTCGCTTGTTTTGCGCTTCATTTCATAGCCCTTTAATCAGAGGTTCCTAAATTCCGGTAATTTGCCCTAAAGTATTCGGGTTTTGTTGTCGTTAAGAAACCTATGGGGTGCCCAGTGGCACAAAAATGCACAAATCCCATGTCCGGGGAATCAGTAAAAAGTAAGCCGTATTCGCCCACTTATTCTCAGGCTTGCCAATATGCCGGATCGGGTAAAGTGCAGATAAAATGCTGATATTGTCAGTAGAAATGCAGGAGATTAACAATGGCTATTACTTCTCTCGGCGTCGGTTCCGGCCTTGATCTTGAATCGTTGCTTACCAACCTGATGCAGGTTGAGCAAAGGCCGCTGCAACAGCTTGCGGCCAAACAGTCCAGCTACCAGACCAAGTTGTCCGGCTACAGCATGGTGCAAAGCGCGATTTCGACATTCAAAAGTTCGGTCAGCAGCCTTTCTTCGATCAGCCAGTATCAGAAAACGAGTGCGGGCAGCACCAATACAGATGTCGCTACGATTACTTCAAGCGGTACGGCTGCCAACAGTTCGTATACGTTGAAGGTCAGCCAGCTTGCCCAGGCGCAAAGGCTGGTGACTGCCGAGGGGGTGAAAGACAGCAAGACGGCTATCGGCGGCGGCAAGATTACGATTGATTTCGGCCGGGTTGTCACCGGTTCCAGTACCAGTACCAGTACAACGATTGATGAGGAGACTGGGGAGGAAACGGAAACAACAACAACAACGGAAACGAAAACATTTGAATCCAATAATGCCGGGGTCAAGACGATTGATATCGCCGAAGGCAGTTCGCTGGCGGATATCCGTGATGCGATCAATGCGGCGAATATCGGCATAACGGCCTCTATTGTGAATGACGGTAGCGACACGCCGTATCGCCTGACGTTGTCGAGTCAGTCAACAGGCGAAAAGCAAAGCATGAAAATTACGGTGACCGACAGCGAAGGTGAGGTTGACAGCGAGAGCGGACTGAGCAAACTGCTCGCTTATGATCCGGAGAATGTTGCGGGCTCTGGCATGACCCAGACGGCAGCAGCGCAGAATGCGGAGTTTACGCTGGACGGCATCAAGATGACCAAGGCATCGAATTCGGTGAGCGATGCGGTTGAAGGGGTAACAATCCGGTTGCTTTCGGCAAGTGAGGACAAAACAACAACGCTGTCGGTCACACGCGATACGAGCGGGGCAAAAACGGCAGTGGAAAGCATGGTCAAGGCTTATAACGACCTGAACACAACGCTCAAAGACCTGACAAAGTATAACGCGGAAGAAAAGACGGCGTCTGTTTTGACGGGCGATTCTGCCGTGCGTTCGGTTCAGTCTGCGATGAAGAGCATGCTTTCAACGGTGATTTCCGGCGGCGTGCAGGGATACCGGACATTGTCGGATGTGGGTGTTACCGTGGACAAGGAGGGGGTGCTGCAGATCGACAGTTCCAAGCTGGGTGAGGCGATTGAGAAAAATTACGATGCCTTTACCGCCATGTTTGCGGAAGGCGGCATGAGCACGAATTCTGCCATTACCTTTGAGGATGCGGAAGACTACGCGAGGACGGGGTCTTTTGATGTGGAAATTACCCAGGCTGCGACAAAGGGTACTTATGCTTTCTCTCTGCTTAAAGGCACTGATGCCAAGGCGGGTTTGACTGGCCTTGACTGGAGCAATGTGGAGGCCAGAGACCGGACAATGCAGGTGGAGATAAACGGCGTTTCCAAGTCGATTACGATGGATGCTATTAAATATGGTTCTTCCACGGAATTGGCCGCGGCGCTTCAGTCCAGGATCAACACGGCTTTCAGGGATACCAGCGCCAGTGTGAGCGTCGAGGTGGATGATGATGGCAAGTTTACCGTGACTTCCAGCGATTACGGCTCCAATTCCAAGGTCAGGATCAGCGAAACGGGTAATCTCTTTGGAGAGAAGGTGCAAACGGATGGCCTGGATGTGGCGGGTACGATTAACGGCGAGGCGGCGACGGGCAGCGGGCAGACTCTGAAAGGGGCTTCGGGAACGGCTGCGTACGGCATCAAGCTGAAGATAACCGGGGAAGAGCCAAAGAGTAGCGGTGACCCCAGCATCAAGGGTACGGTCAGCTTTACGCAGGGTTTTGCCTATCAGTTCTCCAAGCTGGCGGATACATTGCAGGGTGAGGGTAGCGCGATCCAGTCGCGTATCGATGGCGTCAATAAGTCGATGGCGCAGGCGGAAAAGGATTATGCGACATATGAGGGACGGATTGCCACAGTAGAGGCACAGTACCGCGCAAAGTTTACTTCGCTGGATTTGCTGGTTGCCCAGTTGAATTCGACCAGTG
>JAVBTJ010000004.1:0-6276 GCA_031556215.1 Oxalobacter sp. | reverse complement strand
ATAATGCCGAGAACATCGGTGTCGGTGAGATCCTTGCGGTCATCGACTTCCTTCTGCTTCATCGCTGCCGTCAGCATACTAATGGTGCCCAGCCTCGCGCTGTCTTTGGCGCGAAGTGCAATTTTCATATCCACTACGATTTGGTCTTTCACGCTCATTGGTGCTCCCCCCCCCCCGGATTTTTGGCGACACAAAAACCCGCCGCGGATATCCGGAGCGGGTCTGGATCAGTATGCCCGACCTGCCTCGCGAGGCAGGATCAATACATCTTCTTTGGCAACTGCTGGCTACGAATACGCTTGTAGTGGCGTTTGACAGCCGCAGCGTGTTTTCTTTTGCGCTCTGATGTCGGCTTCTCGTAAAATTCGCGCGCGCGCAGTTCTGTCAGAAGGCCGGTTTTTTCGATCGTGCGTTTGAAGCGGCGCATGGCGACTTCAAAGGGTTCGTTTTCTTTAATGCGAATGGTTGTCATGAATTAATCAGGTTAGTCTAATTTACAGAAAAGACGGCTATCGTAACAAATAATTCTGCTTATTGGAAGCGTCTTTTTCAAATTTACTGCCAAACAGGAAAATACGGGGTATTTATTTCAGGATATCCGGGCCAATTAGCGGTCAGACTTCCATCAGCGCACGCACATGAGCAGCTGATCCGGTAGCCAGTCCATCCAGACTGTACCCGCCTTCCAGGATGGAAACCACTTTGCCGTCACCGAATTCATCCGCAATTTTTACCAGTTCTTTCGTAATCCAGTAATAATCTTCATCGGTAAAATTCAGCCCGCCCAGCGGGTCTTTCTGATGGGAATCAAAGCCGGCCGAAATCAGCAGCAGGGACGGCTGGAAACGGCGAAGCGCCGGGAGCATTTCCGCTTCCATCCTTGAACGGAAGGTAGCCGAATTGCATCCACGGGATAAAAGCACATTGACGATATTGTTATCAATACCGGTTTCATACTTGGCGCCGGTACCCGGATAGAAAGGCGACTGGTGGCATGACCCGTAAAAAATTTTCGGCTTGTAATAAAACGCATCCTGCGTGCCATTACCGTGATGGACGTCAATATCCACGATGGCCACTTTCGACACTTTGTGCGTATCAATCGCGTAAGCTGCTGCAATGGCAGCCTGGTTGAAAACACAAAAACCCATCGCCCTGTCCGGCTCGGCATGGTGGCCGCAGGGACGGGTTGCACAAAAAACCCGCTTGACATCCCCCTTCACCACATCATCCACACCCGCACAGGCCGCGCCAACACAGGCCATGACCGCATTCCAGGTGCCGGGCGACATAACGGTATCCCCGCCATCCAGCGGAACATAGCCCGTTTTGGGGCGAATCCGCTCAACGCGGTCGACAAATTCGGGGGTATGCACCAAAAGCAGTTGCTCACGTGTTCCCAAAGGCGCATCTTTCCAGGGTATTCCCTTGAATTCGGGTGCCCGCAATGCGCTGCGCACCGCCTTTAGCCGCTCGGGCGACTCAGGATGGCTCGGGCCGGGACGATGTTCAAGACAATAGTCCGATGTGTAAATTTGAAGCGTCTTCATAATGCCTTTACTGGTAAAGACGGCAGAACTGCCGCAAGTGAAGTTGAAAAATTGCGTGGTTCAATGTGATTGCAACCGATTTTACATCATCAAAACCGATTCTGTTGTCAATATGAAATTTTGCGGCCCTTCCCGCCAAGCCGCATGAAAAGGGATGACATGGTCACCCCTTTTCCGGAACCGTTTTTATTTCCTGCTAGGCGTAGTTTTGCGCAACAAAATCCCAGTTCACCACATTCCAGAACGCCTCAACAAAATTGGCGCGTGCATTGCGGTAATCGATATAGTAGGCATGCTCCCACACATCACAGGTCAGAAGCGGTTTGTCCGAACCGGTCAGGGGTGTTGCCGCGTTGGAGGTATTGACAATATCCATAGAACCATCCGCTTTTTTGACCAGCCATGTCCAGCCGGAACCAAAATTGCCAACACAACTTTTGGCAAAGGCTTCCCTGAAGCCGTCAAAGGAACCCCATTTTGCCTTGATCGCATCGGCCAGTGCGCCAGAAGGGGCGCTGCCACCGTTTGGCTTCATGCACTGCCAGAAAAAGGTGTGGTTCCACACCTGAGCGGCATTGTTGAAAATGCCACCGGATGATTTTTTGACGATCTCTTCGAGTGAGGCATCCTCGAATTCGGTATTCTTGATCTGGTTATTCAGGTTTGTCACATAGGCCTGATGGTGTTTCCCGTAATGGTATTCCAGAGTTTCACGGGAAATATGCGGTTGCAGTCCATCCATTGGGTATGGCAGGGGAGGCAATTGATGTTCCATATGTATTCCTTTCCTTGAGAGAGAGCCACACAATGTGAAAATGCATTATAAGGGCAGGCGGGAAATACCGCAGGACAGTTTTACCATGCCTTTTCGCCGGTTAACGATCCGGGAGAAAAAAAACGATGCGAAGAAAATCCCTGAACTGACACGCTTGGGGGTAACATAGATCGTATTTCCCGCATCAAACCCATGCCCGATTTTTCAAAGGAAGATATTGCCATGAAAAAACTCTCCGCTTTTCTCTGCCTTGTTTTTGCTGTATCTCTGGTTCATGCCGCCGATCTGCTGGTATCAGACAAACCGTATTCGGAAAACGGCCTGGTTCAGATGGAAAAACAGAAAGATACTGACAAACCGGCCAAAATGGAACGCGGCAAAATCAATGCGGTTTCTTACGTGATTTATTACGCCGATGGCAAAGCCGTGTTTGGCGATGCAGCCGATCCGGCTGACAACTGGACAGTCACCTGCAAAAAATACAGCGACGACACGCACTGCCCGATCCGCAAGAAGGGGCTTTCCGTCTACCTCTATGCCAGCGGCCCCAATGGGGTCAGCATCGGTCCGAACCTTTATCCGAAATCAGCTGCGGCCATTATGATTGAGGGAGAAAAAACGCTTTCCACCCCAAAAGGCAAAAAAGGCGTTTTCGACAAGAAAACCGGGCTGGCAATCATCCAGAAACTGAATTCATCTACCAACGTCCGCATCCGCTATGCGCAGTGGCCCAACAAGAAGCCATTTGAGGAAGTCATCGACATGCAGGGTTACGACGAAGCGGTAGCCTATGCCAACTGGGCAATGAAACACCTGAATGAGGGGAAGCATTTTTAATCGAGAGAGGATTCCTTGATTCATGCGCTGAAAGGCGCATGAATCAAGGGCGTTTGTTTTATTATTTTCTCAGCACGTTCAAATCGTAACGCATTCCCTCTATGCGTCTTTTGTCTGACACATACCAGTCGAAAATCCCCAGGCATTTTCCATCAAGACGACTCCGTATCTTTTTTCCTTCCTGCCAAATGGAATGGGTCGCATCCGGCTTTTTTCCATTTTCATCCTGGATGGGAATCGCCTGATAAGCCGTAACCATTTTGTCTTTCTGATCGCTTTCTATCAAACTCACAAACCGGTCAACCTCATCCCGGCGGAGGATCATGATTTCATATTCGACAACAGCCCTTCCTCCGTTGCTCCTGATTAGCATATTGGTGCAATTCGTCCATCGACTATGTCCCGTGCGCTTCCCCTCCATCAACAAAACAGGCGGCTTGGCAGCGCAGTTAAAAAAGAAATCAAAATGACGGGATTTATTCTGAAGTGTGACATGCCCCTTTATGAAAACGTGCTGCCCATCGTCCCCCGTCAACGCATGAATCGGTGATTCCTCTACCTTGAAAACCTCGCCATTGACGAAACGCTCCATTTCGACAACAACGGTATTCAACTCTTCAACGGACTTATTTACGTGGTCAACCAGAAATTCCCGCATGGTCATGCCATTTATTCTTTCAAGCTCTTTTCTGTTTTCTTTGGCATTTTCCCTTCCGCCTGCCAGATCGGGAACACTGCCCAGCGAAAGTATCCGTACCCTGTCTCCAAGCTCATTCTCATATTTTTCAAGAATGCGTCTTTCTTCATGGTTGGCCTCATCAAAAGCCGAGGCGTAACTTTCATTGAAATTTCTCAGATTCAGTTTTCGATCCAGCCCCTTCCCACTGCAAGCTGACAATAAAAATACGATTGTTAGATTGATCATTAAAAACAACCGTAATTTCCGCTTCATAATTGCCTTAAAAATCATTTGAATCGTCCCAATCTTCCTCTGACACTGCCAGCCCTCCCCCTTTTTCCTTTCATTATATGTCACGATTGGCAGACATGTCACGATTGGTGTGTGTTCCTTTTAGTTCACAATGGCTATAAAGTCAGGATGAAAGAAATCCTGAGAAAACGATTCGGAACGAAAATCAAGGAACTGCGGAAAGAAAAAAAACTGTCGCAGGAGACCTTTGCTGAAATGTGTGGTTTTGCCCGTACCTATATAAGCAGGATTGAAACAGGTGGTTCCAATGTCTCTCTTGATGCGATAGAGACACTGGCAAACGCATTGGAAATTCCTGTTGAAGTGCTGTTTAAAGGGTTATAGCGTCATTCATCAGACGCCCGCAATCAGTTGCGCCCGAAAAGCGTCAACACCTGTCGTAATTTGGCTGAAAAATCACGACTATCGCCGCAGGGACAAGGAATCTGGAAGATAGCCCCTGCAAAAAATCAAAAAAGAACCAATAAACGCAAAAAAGCGCTTTTCAGCGATCAGAATGGGAAGAATAAAGGGTCTTGGAGTGGGGACTCAATCGAACAACACGCTGAAATGCGCATGAATGCTGATGATTCATTTTTTAAAATTTTAAATTACCCCTAAAATTACCCCCAAAAACTTTTGCTGCTTTTTGAATCGTGCCAGGATTTTTCAGGCAAACCGCTTTTTCCAGGCGTTGGCAGCCACAAACTCAGGCCGCAACCCTCAGCGCAAGTTCCGGGCGTTTCCCAACTCGACAAGCCAGGGTAATCAGCATATCCAGGCTGAATTTCTCCCATTTGCCGCGCATGAGATCAGAAACGCGGGATTGGCCAATGCCAAGATGTTTTGCAGCCTCCGTCTGCGTCCATTCGCGTGCGTTGATGGTTTCGCGCAAGTCCGCCATGAGTTGTGCGCGCATGGAGAGAAGCACCGCTTCTTCAGGCGGGAAGCCAAGGTCGGCAAACACGTTGCCGCAAGAAGTTGTGATGGGTTCTTTCATATTTCATTCTCCGATCTGTTTATAGCGCCGCGCAGCAAGGTTGATATCTTCGGCTCTGGTTTTCTGGCTTTTTTTCTGGAAAGCGTGGAGCACATAGACTGCATCTGCAAATCTCGCGACATAGAGCACTCGCCATTCTCCCTGAACGTGGAGGCGAATTTCGTATACTCCCATGCCAACGTTCAGCATGGGCTTGAAATCGGAAGGCATACCCCCGCGCTGGATGGCATCCAGTTCAAACCCGGCAGCCCGGCGAACCTCTGCTGGAAAGTTTTTCAGATCGTCCAGACTAGAGCCGATAAAACGAAGCGTTTTCATGAAGTGAATTATATCAATACTTTGATAAATTATCAAAGTGTTTTGATAAAAGTACATTGACACGGACGCAAACGGAGCGTTATGATTATCTCGCTGCTGAAAAAGAGGCAGCCAGGATTGACCTCCTGAAAATTCATAGGCGGACAGCCGCCGTCAGTGCGGTTTTTTTACGTCCGTTGCATGGTTTCCTATGGGTGGCCGTGCGGGGCACCTTCGGGTGCGCCGGTTTCCTATGAGCCGGTAAGGTCAACCTGTACGGTCGCCCACCCTTTTGACCTTGGGGTGGGTAAAGACAAACCCATCATAGGAAATGCCATGCAAAAGCACCCATCCGGGGAAGCACCCCAATCCATCATCCCAACGTCAGACGCGCCCGCATCACGGGGCGCGGTAACTGACTTCGCCCATCTGGCAGACGCAGCCCGGCAATGTCATGAGACATTCCGCAAGCCAGCCATCCAGCCCGATCATGCCGCCGCCCAGGAGGTGCAATCATGAGAAACGTCAAAACAGTACGCCTATCGGCAAACGGATTTTTCGCTATCAATGCCGGGATTGAGATTGAGACAGCACTTCAAGAGGCCTCCCTCTTTTTAGGAATTGCGCGAGAAGAAGCTACCCCAAACGAAGCCTGGACTTCGGCATACATGATAGACCTGGCGAAGGGGCTTATTGATTCAGTCCTGGAAACGCTGACCGACGACGAGGCTGCGAGTAAAGACAAAACAACAGACACCCCCTTCTTCCCCACACACACGCGCGAGGATGAATACCTTTTCTCCGCAAACGCTGGCGTCGATATTTATGCGGCGCTGCAACGTGCGTT
>JAVBTJ010000075.1:0-17663 GCA_031556215.1 Oxalobacter sp. | reverse complement strand
TATTCTGGACAATCCGCACAGCCCGGATTGGCAGTCGGAAACCTAATCGAGTTAAGGGCATTCGTGCCAAACAAGACTGAACAAATTCAAATCGCAGCACTATTTTCCTCGCTAGACCACCTTATCACCCTTCATCAGCGTGAGCATCGTAATTCAAAAATTAATAGTAATAAGGAGGCACTATGTCGAATCAAGCGAATGGTTCAGAACTGTTTAGCCAATACTATGCGCGTTGGATAAATGTGTATAAAGAAGGAGCTATACGAAAGGTTACCATGCAAAAATATCACATGACCAAGATGTGGATTGAGAAGTTGGCCCCCGACCTTCTAACCAATGAAGTAACAAGGGGAAGTTATCAACAACTACTAAATGACTATGCTGAATCTCACGAACGTCAGACAACGATGGATTTTCACCATCAACTCAAAGGAGCCATCTTGGATGCTGTAGATGAAGGATTGATTGACCGCGATCCGACGCGAAAAGCAATCATCAAAGGAAAAGCACCAAGAGAGAAAAAAACAAAATATCTCAACCAATTTCAACTGCATACCCTTTTGACGGGTTTGGAGCTTAAATCCGAGATAAGCTGGGATTGGTTTATTTTACTGGCAGCAAAAACGGGGATGCGATTTTCAGAGGCCCTGGCATTAACTCCGAAAGACTTTGACTTTGCCCGCCAATCGCTATCCATTAGTAAGACATGGGACTACAAAGGGAAAGGCGGTTTTCTCCCTACCAAGAATCAATCTTCAGTACGAAAAATCCAAATTGATTGGCAAACAGTCTTTCAGTTTTCTGAGTTGGTCAAAAATCTCCCGCAGGAGACGCCTATTTTCGTTGATCGGTCTGTTTTTAATTCAACTGTGAACGATGTTTTGCGACGTCATTGTCTTCGGGCAAAAATACCCGTAATTTCAATTCATGGATTGAGGCATACTCATGCTTCTCTTCTTATTTTTGCGGGGGTCTCGATTGCAAGTGTTGCTCGGAGATTGGGGCATGCGAGCGTTACGACAACTCAGAAAACTTATCTGCATATCATTCACGAGTTAGAAAATCAGGATGTTGAACTCGTGATGAGGTCTTTATCCGTATTAAATTAAAATACTTTTTAGCGGTACACATTCACTCACGCTGATGAAGGGTGATAAGGTCATCCAAAGCCGACAGAAATTCGGCTATTTTTAGTTGTTCTGGTCTGGAAGGGTATGAAAAAACCACTTTTTCCAAAGAGTTCCACTCCGCCCTCGGCATCTTTGTGCCAGAAGTTTTGGTGGCATTGAGGAAAAATTTATCGGTATTAACAAGGAAATACAAGAAGTCATTTTCAATATTCTTTGATCCTCTTAAAACCCATATTTCAGAAGAACAAACCCCGTCAAATGGTGCTTTCAGATATTTTTTCAAATTTGGACGAAGTTTCCCAAAGAGAACGTCCCCCTTGCTGAAAACCTGCTTGATGCTCTTTTGATCTTTTGAATCAACTGTTCCTAATAACCGCCCATTTTCTTGGTCAATATGCTCCAATTCAACGCATGGCAAATTTTGATTTTTGGTTGGGTCAAATTTTTCTGAATACCGTTGAGCCACATCGCCCAGCTTTCGCTGTTCCCAAGCGTTAGTGAAAACCGCAAACCATGTAAAACGTCCATATTCTTTCAGGCTATCTTGACAAAATCTCCTGTCGGCGTTTCAGACAAAAATTCGTGCACGTCCATACCGTCCCTCCGCTGTCTGACAAATTCGGGGATTTAATTTATCGGTTGCCACCCGCCCTCCAGTAAAGAAAAACCGGTATATAAACAAATATATATTGTCCACGAATTTTTATGGAATGCAGCGGAACGGCACGAAGAGTCGAAAAAGAAAAAGCCCGCTAAAACTTAGCGTTTTAGCGGGCTTTAAAGACTTTGAAGGAATTTCAAAGATTATGTTTTGGTGCCGACGGCGAGACTCGAACTCGCACAACTCTCGTCACTACCCCCTCAAGATAGCGTGTCTACCAATTCCACCACGTCGGCAAAGACGAAATTATCGCAGTATCCGGATATTTCTTCAAGCGGATCAGGAAAATTTGTTATTTCTTTTCTGCTGGTACACCCGGAACAGCCGCCATACCGGCTCCTTCGGCTTTTTCCGGCTGCGGGGCTTTGGCTGGTGCCACTGTCATGGTTTCCAACTTGTCAGCAACGGCTTCCCGTGCGACGGGGCGATGTCCCATGTAAGCCATGGCGAGGGTTGCCACAAAAAAGATAACGGCCGCAATCGCGGTTGACTTGGAAAGAAAATTGGACGATCCGGTTGCGCCAAAAAGACTGCCCGATGCGCCAGCACCAAAAGCGGCGCCCATATCCGCACCTTTTCCGTGCTGCATCAGAACCAGCCCGATAATGGCCAGCGCGGCAAGAACCTGTACAACGATAATAATTTTGAACAACATGATGGTTTCTTCTTTCCCTTTTAATTCCAGAAATGCCCAAGGGGGCAATTATAATACAGCTTTTGCGATTGCCAGAAAGTCTGCGGCTTTTAAGGCCGCCCCACCTATCAGGCCACCGTCAATATCCGGCATTTGCAATAGTTCACTTGCGTTCTGGGGACGCATGCTTCCCCCGTATAAAATCCTGACCCGATCTCCCGCTTCTGCGCTTTTTTCCACCAGCTTCTCCCTTAGCATGGCATGCACTTCCTGCGCCATTTCGGGGGTTGCTGTCTTGCCTGTTCCGACAGCCCATATCGGTTCGTAGGCAATAATCAGTTTATTGGCCTCTTCCGGTTCCAGCACCGAAAGAAAGGCGCTCATCTGTGTATCAATGACTTCCCGTGTCCGCCCGGCTTCTCTTTGCACCAGTGTCTCGCCAACGCAGACGATGGGGGTCAGCCCGGCGGCCATTGCACGTTGTGCCTTGTGCGCCACCTCCTCGTCGGTTTCCCCGTGGTATTCCCGCCTTTCGGAATGCCCGACAATCACATACTTGCAGCCAAAATCCTGCAGCATCCTGGCGGATACCTCTCCGGTATAGGCGCCAATGGTATGGGAAGAAACGTCCTGCGCGCCCAGGGCAACACCGGACTGGATCAGGATTTCACAACACTGTGCGAGATAACAGGCAGGAACGCAAACGACAAGCTCGCCCTGCGCTTCCCGCACACCAGCTTTGACTTCCCGAAGCAAACTGCCGTTTGCCACAAGGCTGCCATTCATTTTCCAGTTACCAACAAACAGTTTGCGACGCATACCATCCCCGAACTTCGTCAATCGATTATTTTAGCGCGGGGGATTAAAAACGGTCAATCAGAACACTCGTTTCCCGCTGAAAAATCAATGGATAATGACACTGCGGTACTGGTCGTCGTCCTGTTCATCGTCATCGTCATCGTCATCTTCGTCGTCATCGTGAATGCCGAGGCCATGTGCATGCTGGTGTTCGATCTCTTCCGGCGTGGCAGCACGCACTTCGGCAACATTCAGCGAAAAACGCAGGGCAATGCCTGCCAGGGGATGGTTCCCATCCAGGACAACCTTGTCTTCTGCAATATCTGTCACGGTAAAGATGATGATGCTTTCATCTTCGTCATCGTCGCTATCAGGGATACCTTCAAACTGCATGCCGATTTCCAGCGGGGATGGAAATTTGTCGCGCTCTTCAATTCTGACCAGGGTGGGGTCATAATCGCCAAATGCTTCTTCCGGCTCGACCTGGATCGTGGTTGTATGGCCAACATCCTTTCCCTCAAGCGCATCTTCTATTGCCTTGAGCGTATTTTCATATCCGCCGTGGAGATAGATGATGGGTTCCAGCCCGTCTTCAAGCAGGTTGTTCTGCGCATCCGAGAGTTGGTAGTGAACGGTGACAACCGTATTTTTGGTAATTTTCATCTTGTCTCCATTGGGATTGATCTGGCACCTAGCCTTTATCGAGGGATTATACCTTTTTCGCCCTGTTCCATAAAAATGCGTCTTTTCTCAGGAAGGTAAAAAAGAAGGTTTTTTTTGCAAACTGTCTCTTTTTTGTCAATATTTTGCAAAAACCTCACCCCAAAATCTGCTTTTTTAGGGCATTAGATGACTTTTTTGAGTGCCGGGTGTTAAAAATCAGCTGGTCTTGATATACACTTCCTCTACGTAACAGAAAAAGTTCACCCATTGGCGTTTCTTGTTGGTGAGCGGAGAGTGGGCAATTAAATTAACCAAGCCATCTGTTGCAAGCACCAAAAAATAGCTATAATCACGGCTATTAGGGTACTTTCGGAGCGCATCCGGCATACCAGATGGGGGCCCTGCGGAACGACTCTAACTCTATATAGAAGTATTACCGGTAATAATTATTGTCATATTTTTTTGAAGGAAAAAAAATGAAAAAATCGCTTTTGATCGTTGCTATTCTGGCTGCTGCTCTGTCAGCTTGTAAGTATGGCGAACCGCCTCCGCAAGACAAGAAACGCATTGAAGCCATCGATCTTGATAAGCAGGGCAAGACCGAAGAAGCTGCAGCGCTCAGAAAAGAAGCTGCTGAAATCGATGCTAAACTGGCTGCTGAAAAAGCCGTTAAGGATGCAGCCAAGAAAGCTGAAAAAGCTGCTGCTGAAGGTAAGCCAGTTGATGCAAAACCAGCTGACGCTGCTGCCAAGCCAGCTGACGGCGCTGCCAAGCCTGAAGATGCTGCCAAAGCCGCTGCTGATGCTGCCAAGCCAGCCGCTGACGCTGCTAAAGATGCAGCCAAAGACGCAGCTAAAGATGTAAAAGCTGACGCTAAAGACGCAGCTAAAGATGCAAAAGCTGACGTTAAAGATGCAGCTAAAGACGCTGTCAAGAAGTAATACAGCAATCTGATGTACCCCAAAAGCCGACCTTCGGGTCGGCTTTTTTACTTTGCGCCATAGCAGGAATGTTTCCGGATTCCGGCAACCTCAGGTAATTTCTACCCAGTTGAACCCCTCATCCTGGCTGGCAATCATAATTTCCGTTTTGCTGCTTTTCATCGCCACTTCAAGCCGTTCTCTCACCAGTGCAGGGCAATTGTTCTCCTGGCTTATATGCGCCCCGATGATTTTTTTCAGCCGGGCCTGATCCAGCCCTTCGACAAACTGCGCAGCATCTTCATTGGATAAGTGCCCATAGATACTGCTGATCCGTTTTTTCAGGAAAGGCGGGTAAGAGGACTGTGCCAGCATCTGCACATCGTGGTTGCATTCGATCATGAGCGCGTCACACCCGCCAAGTTCCATGGCCAGATGCGGCGTTACCTGTCCGGCATCTGTCAATATCCCCAATTTGCTGTTGCCGTCTGTCACATGAAAATGCAAAGGCTCCCGCGCATCGTGCGGCACGGTGAAGGCGGAAAACTGAAGGTCGCCAATGGCCAGCCTGTCGCCATCCCGGCAAAAGCAGACATCAACATCCGGGGTTTTCCTGCCAATCGCATGAAAGGTGCCGTAACTCATCCAAAGCGGAACATCATGGCGCGCGGCAAACTGGAAGGCGCTGCCGGCATGGTCGCTGTGTTCGTGGGTAATGATGAGGGCGGATAGGGAAGATGGCGCAATGCCGGATCGTTTCAGCCTGCGTTCCATTTCACGCAGGCTGAAACCACAATCGAGCATGACGCTGGTCGTCGTTGTGCCGTCTGATGCGGAAACAAGAAGGGCATTCCCCTTGCTTCCGCTTCCCAGGCTGGAAAACTTCAACCGCTTTCCCGCCGCGTGAACAGACGCGAAGCCGTCTTTCACTGCTTATTTCAACTGTCCGTAAAGCAGGGACAGGATTTTTTCGCCAGAAGACGAGGTTTCAGGATTTCCTTCATTATTCAGGACGGATACCTGTGTTGCGCCTCCCGGTGTTTCTTTCACAGAAACGCGGTAACGCCGTGCTTTTTTATCCTTGTCCTTGTCAGAGGAAGAGAACATTTTCGAGAAGAATCCTCTTTCCTGTGCAGACTGGCTCTTGGCTTCTTCGTCCTGGTCAACATAACGAACAAAGTACAGCCCCTGTGAACGGTCGCGGTCTTCTACGGTAAAGCCGACACGGTCAAGCGCCAGGCCGACACGACGCCAGAGGCGGTCAAACCCTTCTTCGACGACAATAACAGACTGTCCATCGCTCTTGACGAGATTGGCCCGCAACTGCGGTATAGCGGTCCTGGTTTCTTTTTTCGCTGCCAATGCGGCTTCTTTTTCCTTGTTGTCCGTCAGGCGAACCAGAAGGCGCGAGAGAAACTCGGCTTCCAGTTCCGGGTCTGATGGCCGGGAAGTCCACATGGTGGTATCTTTGTTGGAACCAACCAGTTCTTCCTGCGCGCCACGGTGGCTGATGAAGATATCGGTGGAACCGTCGTCGTTGCGTTCCAGGCGGGTGCGGAATTTGTCGCGCTCGCCGGTTGAATACAACGAATCAATGACTTTGCCCAGGGTTCGCCGGATAAAGTCCTGCGGCAGCTTGGCGCGGTTTTCTGCCCAGTCTGTTTCCATGATGCCCGTGGAGGGGGATTCGACATTAATCATGAAACCGCTATCCTGCCAGAATTCCTTGATTTCCTGCCACAGTTCTTCCGGTGTGCGGTTGACAACCAGCCAGCGTTGGCTGCCGTCTCTTTCAATGTGTGCGTCTCTGGCTTCTTTCTGTGCCACAACGATACCGGAGCCAGGGCCGACAACAACGGCTTTGGTGCCGGTTTGTGTTTCCAGCTTCTGTTTGTAATCAGAAGCGGTGATCGTACCGGATGCGGCTTCAGGGACTGCATAGCGGTTATCCCGCTGCAACTGTGTCAGGTCAGGCGGTATTTCCAGGCGTTGCGTCGGATTTTTGGCATTTTCGCTTTTATAGTCAATCCTGTCGCCTTCCCACATGTTGTCCCACGAGGAACAGCCCGAAAGCATGACAAGTGTACAGGCGCATAAAAACGCAAGGCCGGTTCTTTTTGTTTGTTTCATATTGTCTGGGTGACCACTCTCAATTGGCTGTGCGCTTGCCTGTTCACTTGAAATTAACACTGACGCCACTCTCTTTCCATGCCCGGCGGACAGTATCGTGGAAAGCGGTACCCAGCGGTGCCAGCGGCAGGCGGATACCTGACGGGATCATGCCCAGCTCATTCATAAGCCATTTCAGGGGAACCGGGTTCGGTTCGGCAAACAGGTGCGTATGCAGCGGGAAAAGCCGCTCGTTGATCTTGCGTGCCGCAGCGATGTCTCCCTTGAGGGCTGCCGCGCACATCAGGTGCATGTCTTTCGGGGCGACATTGGCGACCACCGAGATATTGCCTTTGCCGCCACACAGCATGAGAGCCATCGCGGTAGCATCGTCACCGGAATAAACACTGAAATCGGATGGCGCCTGGCGCAGCAGATCCAGCCCGCGCGCGATATTGCCCGTGGCGTCCTTGACCCCCGTAATCCCCGGCACCTGTGCCAGACGGAGGATGGTGTCGTTGGACATATCCGCCACTGTCCGGCCCGGCACGTTGTAGAGAATGACCGGCAGGTCAACGGCTTCGGCGATCTTGCGGAAATGCTGGTACATGCCCTCCTGGGTCGGCCTGTTGTAATAAGGAACAACCTGCAGGGAAGCGTCTGCCCCGACTTTTTTTGCATATTCGGTCAGTTCGATGGCTTCTGTCGTTGAATTGCCGCCTGTGCCTGCAATCACGGGAACCCGCTTGTTAGCCTGCTCCACCGCCACCTTGACCAGTTCGCAATGCTCTTCAAAGGAAACGGTAGGGGATTCACCCGTTGTACCCACAATGACAATGGCGTCCGTGCCTTCGGCGATATGCCAGTCAATCAATTTACGCAGGCAACCCAGATCAAGACTTCCATCCGGATGCATGGGCGTGACAACTGCAACAATGCTACCCTGAATCATGGTGTTATTACCCGTATGTTGGAAAACTTTGATTGTAGCGGATACGAAACCGAAATGGCGTAATTCACTAAAAAACTTACTGTAACACGATGTTTCTGAATCAAAGGCTCCTCTCTCTTCCGGCATGCCCCCCGTGCCGATCTTATTTTCCGGGCCAACGCCGGAAAACGGCCACAATCCCTTTCCTTCTGGCAATTTTTTTGATTCTTTCCGGCAATTTCTGTATCGTATCAATAAACGATAAAACCGCTGATCTACCGGGGGGGCGCCAAAATATGGAATGCCTTATGGTATGGGCGTCTGTTATGCTTATTGTTTTGCCGGAAAAAAACCATAAAACCGGATCAGCCCGTTTTCTCCCCTTTGATTTTTTGCAGAGGAATGATTGATGAAGGCCACGCGAAAATTATCCCTGGATACATTTGATCCGGGTCTCTATCTGGATCGGGATATGTCCCTGCTTGCCTTCAATGCCCGTGTACTGGCGCAGGGAGCAAACAAAAACCTGCCGGTGATGGAACGGCTGCGTTATTTGTGCATTGCCGGAAGCAATCTGGATGAATTTTTTGAAGTCCGGGTCGCCAGCCTTCATGCACGACGCGATTCCAATGCCAACCGCACGGCATCAGAAATTGACAGGCTGTTGCAGGATATCAGCAGGGAATGCCATGCCCTGGTCGAAAGGCAATATGCCATCCTGAACAACGAGGTGCTTCCGCTGCTGGCGGAAAACGGCATTCATCTTCTGGGTAAAAAAAACCGGAATGAAGCGCAACAGGCATGGGTAAAAACCTTTTTTGACGAGCATATCCGCCCTGTCCTCACCCCCATTGTCCTGGATCCTGCCCACCCCTTCCCCCAGGTGGTCAACAAGGGGCTGCATTTCATTATTTCCCTTTCCGGAAAAGACGCTTTTGGCCGGGGCAGCGACATCGCCATCCTGAAAGCCCCGCGGGTATTGCCCCGCGTGATCCGGATACCGGATGAACTGTCGCCGGACGGCATGTCGTTTTCCCTGCTTTCATCCATTATCCAGGCCAATATTGACACCCTTTTCCCGCAGCGAAAAGTTGAGGCCTATTCTCAGTTCCGCGTGACGCGCGACAGCGACCTGTGGGTCGATGAAGAAGAAGTCAAAAACCTGCGCGAGGCATTGCAAAGCAGCCTTCACAGTCGGCATTTCGGTGCTGCGGTTCGGCTGGAAGTCGCCCAGAACTGTCCTCTTGAGCTATCTGATTTCCTTTTGCAGCAATTTGAACTGGGGCCCGAAGATGTCTACCGTGCCAAAGGCCCGGTCAATATTGTCCGGCTGAGTGAATTTTTTGACCACGTCAAAAAACCGGATCTGTATTTTCCCTCTTACACGCCATCCGTTCTGCAGGGGGCTTACTCCGGTCACTCCCTCTTTGATTCGCTGAAGAAAAAAGACATCCTGCTGCACCACCCTTTCCAGTCATTCCGAACTGTCGTGGACTTTATCAATACCGCAGCGGCGGACCCTTCTGTCATTGTCATCAAACAGACGATCTATCGCGCGGGCATGACTTCCGAATTGATGGAATCGCTCATTTCCGCGTCGTTGCAGGGCAAGGAAGTCATTGCCGTCGTTGAACTCAAGGCCCGTTTCGATGAAGAGCAGAATATCGACTGGGCCAAACGCCTCGAAGAAGCCGGTGCACAGGTTGTCTATGGCGTCATGGGGCTGAAAACCCACGCGAAACTGGCGCTGGCTATTCGCCGCGAAGACGACAGGCTGTGTTATTACGCTCACCTGGGAACCGGCAATTACAACCCGAACACCACGCGCTCTTATACGGATTTTGGCCTGATTACCGCCAATCCGGATGTGGGCCGGGAAGTCAATGAAGTCTTCATCCAACTGACCAGCCTGTCCAAGCCTGCCAAGCTCAATCACCTGTGGCTTGCCCCCTTTGATCTGCACAAGGAGATCATCCGCGCAATCCTGAATGAGGCCCGCCTTGCTCGCCTGGGCAAAAAAGGGCGCATCATTGCCAAAATGAACGCCCTGATTGATGAATCCGTCATTCGCGCGCTTTATGCCGCGTCGTCAGCCGGAGTCAGAATTGACCTGATCGTGCGCGGCGCCTGCGCTCTGAAACCCGGTGTAAAGGGCCTTTCTGAAAACATCCGCGTGCGCTCCATTATTGGCCGGTTTCTGGAGCATTCGCGGATCTATTACTTCCGTAATGACTTGAAGCACGACCTGTACCTTTCCAGTGCCGACTGGATGGCCAGAAATCTTTTCCGCCGGGTCGAGGTTGCCTTCCCGGTTCTGGATGATTCACTCAAGAAAAGGGTGATGGAAGAAGGGCTCATGCCTTACCTCAGGGATAACCAGAATGCGTGGGAACTGCGCCCTGACGGCACCTACCGCCAGAAAAAAACCCGGAAAAAACAGGAGCAGTTCGGTGCCCAGCAAAACCTGATGCAAATTTACGGAACACCTCAAACACAAGGATAAGCGAGGAAAATCATGCAACTCTTTTTGTGGCGGCATGCGGACGCCCTGCCGGGAATCCCGGACAGGGAAAGGGCATTATCCGAAACGGGAAGAAAGGAGGCCGCGCTGACGGCACAATGGCTGAATACAATTCTTCCGGCAAACGCATCCATCCTGGTTAGCCCGGCTCTTCGCACGCGCCAGACAGCCGATGCGCTCTCCCGTCATTACGACACTCACAACAGCCTGGCCATCGGCTCCATGCCGAAAGATATCCTGGCGGCCATAAACCTGCCCGAACCCGGCAAGGCGGTTTTGCTTGTCAGTCACCAGCCATTGCTTGGCTACCTGGCCTCTTTGCTTTTATGCGGGAAACAGCAGGAATGGCACGTTGAGAGAAGCAATGTATGGTGGTTTGAAATCAACGGGAAAAACCATGAGGATATCCAGTTGAAGGCCGTTATATCTCCCGCCGTTTTAGCTGGCGGCATGCCGCCCACCCACCTTTTGGGGACGACAAGACAGACACGGTCATGACCCAGACGCCTGAAAAAGCATCCTCTCTCCATTTTCTCCAGAATTTCCTGAACTGGCCGGATCTGGCTGCCGGTATTTCCATCGCGGGACTCCTGCTTCCCCAGGCACTGGCGTACTCCAGTATCGGCCACCTGCCGGCACAAGCCGGTATTATCGCCCTTTTTGCCGGCCTGCTCTGCTATGGGCTTTTGGGTTCAAGCCGTTTTGCCCTGGTTTCTCCCACCTCATCGTCTGCCGTTGTCCTTGCCGCTGCCACCGCCTCCATTGCTGGAAACAATGTCAACCAGCAGCTTGTCATGGCAGGTGGGCTGGTGATTGCGGCAGGGATCATTTTTCTGCTGGCCGCCCTCACCCGCATGGGCAACATCACTGATTTTATTGCCCGCCCTGTCCTGCGCGGTTTTACCTTTGGCCTGGCCATTGTCATTATCATCAAGCAAATGGGGCCGGTTGTCGCTATTCACTCGCAATATGACAACCTGTTTTATTTCATGATGGATCTGGCACATCATTTCAACCGTTGGAATTACCTCTCTGCGGCCATCGCTGCCGTCACGATTCTCTGCCTCTTTGCCATTAAAAGAACCCGTTATCTGCCTGGCGGCGTGGTGGTGGTTTTACTGGGCATTTTAGCCGGCGCTTTCGCTGATCTGCCATCTCACGGCATCAAACTGGTCGGCGCCATCAGCATCGAAATGATGGAACTGAAAATTCCCGATTTTTCCCTGAGGGAATGGTGGGATATCTTTGAACTGGCCCTGGCAATGGTCTTTATCCTGTACGCCGAATCCTATGGCTCCATTCGCAGCTTTGCCATGAAACACAGCGACGCCATTGCCCCCAACCGCGATCTTTTCGCACTGGGCATTTCCAATCTGGTATCCGGATTTTTCCAGGGCATGCCGGTCGGCGCCGGTTACTCAGCCACGGCAGCCAATGAGGCATACGGCGCAAAAACCCGCATGTCCGGCATCTTTGCCATGCTCATTACCCTGGCTGTTCTTGTCACCGTTTTGCCTTATATCGAGCTGATTCCGCAACCGGTACTGGCTGGCATAGTCATTTACACCATGCTCACCATTTTCCGGCTTTCAACATTTGAAATTTACTTCGCATGGAAAAACGACCGCCTGATTGCGGTTGTCTCCGTACTGGCGGTGCTTTTTCTTGGTGTCCTGCAGGGGCTTCTCATCGCCGTCGGCATCAGCATCCTGATCATGCTGAAACAGATTTCCGCGTCCTCCGTATCCGAACTTGGCCGCCTGGGACAAAGTCACGATTTCGTCAGCCTGGCCGCTTTCCCTGAAGCCCGACCGGTATCCGGCATCCTGATCATGCGTCCGGATCAGGGACTCTTTTTTGCCAATGCAGAGCGGATTCTGCAACAGGCACAGCAGATCATGACATCGGCCAGCGCCCCGATCCACACCGTTATCCTGAGCTTTGAGCTGACAAACGACCTGGATACAACCAGCCTTGAAGCCCTGCGCGATTTTTTCACTTTCGTGGCGGAACAGAAAAAAATCCTGATCCTGTCCCGATTGAAAGACCCCGTCTACGGCATTTTGCAGTTTGCCCTGGGAAAAGAATTTCCGGATGTCTCGTTAAGCCGGCTCAGCGTTGAACGCGCCGTTCGGCTGGCCAGAGTCAGGACGCATCCATAACGGAATCTCCCTAAAAAGCGTCAGGATTCTCTGACCTCAAGTGACACCCCCACATCCGCCCACCAGCTGCGCTCCCGTCCCAGCCAATAGGACAGGGTCTGGTGTTGCTTTAGCCACTTTCCGGGCAACGTAACCTCAATCCGCTTTTTCATCCGGAATTCGACGACATCCACATCAACCTGCACGCGAGAATGCATGAACATGACAGCCAGCCGGATCGCCAGAACCGCCTTGACGGCGTCGGCATTGTCCAGTATCCCGTTCAACTTGCGCAGGTTGCCTTTCTGCGCGAGAACCAGCCGCCCCATCTGCTTTTGTTCACGGGCGGTAAAACCGGCCAGATCTGCATTTTCCACCAGGTAAGCGCCGTGCTTGTGATAATTCGTCGGCGAAACAAACATGCCGACTTCATGCATCAGGGCACTCCAGTACAGCGATTTTTGCCAGACATCGGAATCCGGCATCATTTTTTCGTAAAGCGCGCTGGCACAATCCGCAACCCGTGCCGCGCGCCTTCTGTCGGCCTTGTATCGCTGCATGAAACGCAAAACAGACTGTCCGCGCCGATCCTGTTCTGTGGACTGCATGCCTAAATCCCACATGATACCCATGCGCAAGCCGGATTCGACAGGCACCATGACCGGCATTTTCAGCCCCTGCATCAGGGCAATCATGATCGAAAGCCCGCCAACCACGGAGGCCGCGCGCTCAGGCCGGAGCCCGGACAAATTAAGCTTGCTGATTTTTCCCGTCTTTATCATCTGCTGCCGCAGCAAATCCAGGTTTTTTGCCGTCAGGCGGCCATCCCCGATGCCGTTATCCGCAATAATTTCCGCAATGGCGCGCATCGTGCCTGATGAACAATAGGCTGCCTGCCAGTGGCGCTTGTTGTAATGGGTTTTTACATCCTCAAAGTGGCTGCGCGCAGAAAGGATCGCGGCATCAAAATGGTTTGCCGTGATGGCTCCGCCGGGAAAAAAGGTCAGGCTCTGCCCGACTGTTCCAACACTGAAGGACTCGACCCTTTCAACATCCTCACCCTTGCCGCGAATAAATTCAGTTGAGCCGCCGCCGATATCAATCACCAGCCGCCGCTCCTGCGGCCTGGAGAGCAAATTGTCCACCCCCAGGTAAATGAGGCGGCCTTCCTCTTCACCGGAAATCACTTCAATGGGATACCCCAGCGCCTCTTCGGCCTGCACCAGAAAATCCGGTGCATTTAATGCAACCCGCAGCGTGTTGGTCGCAACAGCGCGCACCCGGGAAAGCGAATACGGCGCCATGATCGACCGGATATTGCGCAACGCCTCCAGGCCGTTTGCGATGGCGGAATCGGTCAGGTAGTTATTTTTATCAAGCCCTGCGGCCAGTCTGTTCGGTTCCCTGGCCGTCCTGATGACGCGAATGGCACCATTGACATATTCGCCAATCTGCAGACGAAAACTGTTGGACCCCAGATCAATCGCGGCAAGCATTTATTGATATTCCTTATCGTGAACGGTTATCCCAGCATGGTATCAAGAACCATCATTAATGCAAAACCGGCCAAAAGGCCAATGGTTGCCGGGGTCTGGTGTCCATTCCGGTGCGTTTCCGGGATAACCTCGTGCGAAACGATGAATATCATGGCACCGCCAGCCAGCCCCAGTCCAACCGGATACGATATGGCCAACCCGCTGGTCAGCCCTACACCCAAAAACGCGCCGAGTGGCTCTAAAAAACCGGTTGCAGCAGAAAGCAGAACCGCTCGCAGGCGGGATATGCCGGCACTTCTCAATGCCAGCGCAACCACCAGCCCTTCAGGAATATCCTGCAGGACAATAGCCGTCGTCAACGGCAACCCGACATTCATGTCGCCTCTGGCAAAACTGACGCCAATCGCCATCCCCTCCGGCAAATTGTGCAGCGCAATGGCAAAAACAAAAAGCCACACCCTGTTCAGGCGTCCATGTCCCAACCCGAAAGTGCCCGTCGTGGTATGCAGATGAGGCGTAAATCGCTCCAGGCTCAGCATCAGGAATATCCCAAGCGCCATGCCCAATACAACGACTGCGGCGCTCGCCAGTTTGCTGCCGGTTATCTCTATACCGGCCTGCAACCCTGGCAGCAAGAGCGAAAAGGCACTTGCTGCCAGCATCATGCCTGCGGCAAATCCCAGCATGGTATCTTCAACCGGCTGGGAAATTTTTTTAAGGAGCAATGCCGGAACAGCGCCTGCCGCAGTCATGATAAAAGCCGCCATGCCGCCCATCATTGCCAGCGAAAACGCCCTGTCAAAATCCGGCTGCCCGATCTGCACAAGGCTTTGGCCCAGCATGATAAAAACCGCCAGCACAGCGGCGACCATGCACACTGCTGCTGCCCCGTGCTGGCGGAAATAACGGCTCATGGCCTCGCGCCAGCTTTCGTCGGCAACGACCAGCGTGTTTTTATTCTCCTGGCTGTCTTGTTTTTTTACGGACAATTTTCTCTTTCCCCTTGCTGTATCACGGATACGGAATAAGGATGATGACGGGTTATGGAATCGGTCACCCAATATACCGTATTTTTATCCGGTACGCCGTTTGGCTCCCGAGACGCCATCGCATTTTACTCCTGGCTCAAATCAGGTAATATTCAATGCTGGGCATGAACCCATACCCCCCTGGCACATTACCCTGTTCCTGCGTGTCTTGTTATGCGCTATTCATCTTTAAGGAGAAACAAGTGAAAATTCTGGTTACTGGCGGCTGCGGCAACATGGGCGTCCATGTCGTGAAATCCCTTGCACAGAAAGGGCATCAGGTTCGTGTCCTGGATAAAGACGAAGACGGCCTGAAAAAGCTGGCTGGAGACGGGGTGGAAACGATTTCAGGCGACATCGCGGATAAAGAAGGGGTCAGGCGCGCGGTAAACGGGGTGGATGCCATCTTGCATCTTGCCTGGAGTTTCTCCGAAAATCTGGTTGACCTGCTGGATATTGATGTCAAGGCATACCAGTACCTGCTGGATGCCGCTGTTGAATACGGCGTCAAGGACGTCATCAACGCAACCACCGCCGTTTCCTACGGCAAGCCGACAACCAACCCGGTGGATGAAACCCACCCGCATCTGGTGGAACAATCGCGCAACCCTGCATACGCACTGGCAAAGCTGATTACCGAAGAAATGAGCAAAATTTATGCCGCACAGCATGATATCGCTGCCAACAACGTGATGATCTGGTATGCCTACGGTGACACCATCGGCGGACGCAACATCCGCGCGATGGCCCAGGACGCCATCGAAAAGGGCTTTATTGAAGTACCTTCTGGCAGCGGCGGCAATTTCCTGCAACTTGATGATTTTGTATCAGCCGTCCTGGCCATCTTTGAAAAGCGCCCCAAAGGCGAGCTATTCAATCTGGGCAGCGTCTACCTGACCTGGGAAGAACTGGCGCAACTCATCGTCAACCATGCCAACCCGCAGGCCAAAGTGGTCGCCATCCCGAAAAACGAATGGCAGGGCAGCGTCTTTCTGGCAGACGACTGGCCGTTCAGCACAAAAAAAGCAGACGACATGCTCCGTTACCAGACCGGGCTGACGCGCGAAAAAGCCGTTGACAACCTCTCCCGTGCGCTAAAAGTGTCCGTGGATGGCGTCAAGGCGAAACTTTCCTGAAACCATGCTGAAAAAACCGCCCATCAGTTACACCGAACCGCTTTTCCGCCCTCCCAGCGAAGCACGTTCGCTCATTCTGCAAATCACAAACGGATGCAGTTGGAGCCAGTGCTCGTACTGCGACATGTATACACAACCGCAGAAAAAATTCGGGGTCAAACCGGAAGAAGAGGTTCTTAGGGAAATTGAATGGGCGGGGCAACACCTGTCCGGTGTGCGGCGGGTTTTTCTGGCGGACGGGGATGCCCTTGTCCTGTCTACCCGCCGACTGCTGAACATCCTGCACGCCATTCAGGCACACCTGCCCGATGTCCGCCGCGTTGCCTCCTACTGCCTTCCGCGCAATGTCGCTGGCAAATCAGACGAAGACCTGAAGCAACTCCACGAGTCCGGCCTGGGACTAATCTATCTGGGCGCCGAATCCGGGGACGATTTCGTCCTCAAAAGCATCAACAAGGGGGAAACGCAGCAAAGCACAGTGACCGCACTCAATCGGCTGGCTGATGCCGGTGTCAAACGCTCTGTCATGATCATCAACGGTTTGGGCGGAGAACGCTTCAGCGAACAACATGCGCTGAACTCGGCGGCGCTTGCCAACCAGAGCCAGCCGGAATACCTTGCCTCGCTTGTCATTAACCTTCCCCACGGCGAAGCCCGTCACCAGAAAGCCTTCCAGGGGCAATTTGACTATATGCCGCAACCCTCGCTCTTTCGCGAATTGCGCCAGTTTGTCGGGGCGCTGGAACTGAAATCCACCATTTTCAGAAGCGACCATGCGTCCAACCAGCTTGTCTTAAAAGGCGTACTGGGCAAAGACAGGGAAAAATTGATGAAACAGATTGATGCTGCCATTGCCACCCCCGACAGTGCCAATCTCCGTCCAGTCTGGATTCGTCCCTTCTGACCATCCTTGTCGGCTGTTCAAAAAATATTTTGCAAAAGACTCTCCGCAGGAACAACCCAGCGGCTTTGCATCTGCCTTATTTCGCCCGAATATTATTTCTCTCGAGCAATTTTCCTCGTTGAAATATCAATAAAAATACGATAGCATGAGGCATCATCAGCCTCACTTTTCTTGAGAGACCTGTCGCCATAATGCAACAAGAATCATTTCCACAAAATGCCCGCCTGTGGCATTCTGTCTTCAGCAAAGGAACCGCATGGACATCCCGAATCATACCGGAAACCAACGCTTCGTCAGCCTGGGCCTGAAACTGTCCATCGTCATTACGCTATTGCTCGTCCTGACCGTTTCAGCCATCAGTTTCTACATCTACGAGGAATTCAAGCGCACCAGCTTTGAACATTACGGCAACCTGGCGCTTTCCACCGCAAAAGGGGTTGCCGGCGAACTTTCCGAAAATGCCGATGCCTTTGTCCATGCCATCGAAACCGGCGAACGCTCGCCGTACTGGCAATCCATGAGCAAGTATATGGAAAACGTGCGGCAGATGACGGCAACCGTCGCCGTTTTCGCCATTGGCGCAGAGAAAAA
>JAVBTJ010000103.1:0-5463 GCA_031556215.1 Oxalobacter sp. | reverse complement strand
CGGCAACCCATGGCGGGCAGCCTGCGGTGGTAGCCGACCTGGCAGTGACCCGTACCGGCCAGGAGGGGGGGATTTATCTGGAAAGCCGCATGCTGATGGTGCAGGATGCCGACAGGATGCTGGTTCTGACCTGCGGCGTGGTCGGGAAGAGGGAAGACGGGGAGAAGGTGGGGGTGTGCCAGAAGGCCAATGAAGCGGGGCTTTGCGCGGATTATTTTGGCAGCCTGACGTGGATAAAATGATATTTTTTTATATGACTGTGCCAAGTTTTCTTGCAGTTTTTTTTCGCTTGGTGCATGATAAAAAGTGGGTGTAACTTAGGGAACCTCTTATAAGCGGCCTTTGCGAGCGAATTGCGGTGTTCTTCGGTGCTTGCAATCTCGTTTATCCCAAGATATGCCGCGGTTGCTACGCTTAAATGCGCCTTGCACTTCATCTCGCAAAAACTGTTTATCAGCGGTTCGTTAATCATTTATTACGTTGTTTTCAGGAATATCCGTCTGCAGAAACGGGTTAACAGGGCAGGATCAAAAAGGGAGAGCATGCTTTACAAGGGAACAAAGTCAGGCGTCGGTGGTTGGCTGCTTGTACTGATCCTGATTATGGTCGTCATGTGGCCGTTGATGTCGCTCGGTACACTCCTGTCAAGCCTGGGAGGGATTGAGCAGGCCGAGGCTTATCTGCCGTACGGCTTGTGGGCCAAAAGCAAGGCCATCATGTGGCTGATTTCCTGCACCAGCATTTTCCTGTCTATCTATGGCGGCTGGCGGCTTTACAAGGTGCATTCAAGAGAGTCAGTATGGCAGGCTATCTATGCGATGTGGGTTGCCTGGCCGCTTTTCAGTCTTTTTTTCGTGGTCGTTGCCGTGCGCGTCCTGGCCAATCCGCACACGGGCAATATCTATTCCCCGGCGCTTTACAACATGGTTATCGCGCTGCTCGGGGCGCTTGCCGGGACGGTGTACCTGACCCGCTCAACAAGGGTGCAAAACACCTATCGGATGCCGATTTACATCAACACCCACACCAATCCCTGACGCCTTTTTAATCCGATATAAAAGGGTTTTATTTGGCGTATTCGATATGGCGGCACAGAAAGGCCGTATCGCCTGATATACCATACCACCAGTCGCCAATGAAAAAATTGTTGTCGGTGACGCGAACGATGTCGCAGTTTGGCGGCATGGCTATGCCGAAGTGCTCAAAAACGGAATTCAGGATGGCCGGGTCTTCTTCATTGGCAATATGCAGCGCATCAAAGTCCATTTCAATGCGGAGCATTTCGCATAAATCTCCCAGGGTGATGCCGGTTTTGCCGAATTTCAGGTGGTTGGCCAGTGCCGCCATATTGGTGCGGATATGGGCATAGATCAGGGCGACTACGGGATCGGCCTGTTGATGGGTTTTCCGGTCGAAGAGACCAAGCTGGATATGGCGGGGAAACTGGTAGTAGCTGTAATGTTTCAGGTTGCGGGAAGGGGCAGACGCTTCGATTGACAGTGCTTCAAGAAGGGAAGGACGGTTTCTCAGGAGGGTGATACTGTCTTTCATGATGGCTCCAGGGGTTCTTTTTTTGTTAAAAATTATTTTGGTTCATCTCGCAGGCCAATCTCATTTGACAAGGCTAGTCGTCACCGTATTCCTCATAATCGTCCCGCGGGATGTAGCCGCGTGAGAAGCCTTCGTCATCGAAACGGCTGTTGCCATATTCGTCTTCATCATCGTCATCGCGGTATCCGTAACCTTCTTCATCTTCATCATAGTCGTCAAGGTCAACACGGTTTTTGAGGTAAACGAGGTCTTCTTCGTCTTCGAAGATGTCTGCTCCTTCGAGCATGTAGGCTCTCATGAGAAATTCAAGCGCGTTTTCCTCATCGCCCAGGCGCCTGTATATCTGTCCAAGCCGGTAGACGATGAAGGGATTCATATTCTGCGGGCCTGATGCGGTGTAGGCTTCGTAGAAGTGATCCAGCCCGTCGTCAAAACGATCCATGAAAAAGCAGGCATCGCCCATAGCGGCCTTGAGCCAGACGTAGGCTTCCCATTTTTCACGGGGTTCCGGCAGGATTGCCAGTACTTGGTTGTAAAGGTCAAGCGCCTCTTCAAAGCGGCCCTGATCCAGTGCTTCTTCGCCCTGTTCGCTTAAGGCTTCCATTTGCTCCTGGATATCTTCCGGCAGCTCAACGGCGTGTTCCATGCGATTTCCTTTCGTGTGCGTATCTTGTTTGATAAATGGCCTATTGTGCCGCTTTTTTCAAAGCGTTGCCATATTTTTTTGCCATAGTGCAACAAATTGGAGATTATTCTTGTTCCGGCATGCGGGGTATGGTATTTATAGAGGGATTTTGGTCTTGTGAATGGGGTTGCAATGGATTCAGTCTCTCCTGTCCTGAAAAAGCTGATTGGCGAAATTCCACTGATGCATGATGCCTTTGGGATTGAGTTTGCAGAGGTATCCCGGCTGGCGGATATGCAGTTGGGGTATGGGGTGGATGTGACGGGGAAGGATTTGTCAGGCACGGGAGAGGGGGACTGGCGTACCGGGTGGCTGGTATTTGGCTACGACTATGGCGATCCGGTTTTTGTGGATACGCGAGAAGAGGCGAAAGGTTTTCCGGTTTATGCAGCAGAGCATGGCACGGACAAGTGGGAGCCGCAGGCCATTGCCGTTTCGTTTTCCGGGTTTACGCAAATTCTCCTGGCATTGAATGCGGCGATGGAGGTGGGCGACATGGATTACCGGAGCCTCACGGCAAAGATGGCGGCTTATACGGAAAATATGGCGTACTGGGATGTGGTAATTGAGGGGATTGAGGATAGTCTCGACTGATCAAAAGTTCCTCGAAAGGAAAATAATGAAGAAAGCGCCAGACTATATGGATGAGGCAGAGGTGGCTGACGAGGATAAGCCGGAGATGCGCCTGGGGTTTGTCCTCCTGAAAAACGCGAAGATGGACTGGGATGCCTTTTTCGGCAATATGCAGGCGGACTGGGGAATCGCGCTTGAGGCCCGGCCCAAGGACGACAATACGCTGGTCTTTGACTGGGAAGACATGATGGTGGCGGTGAGCTTTATTCCCGCGCCGATTCCGGAGGCGGTAGAAAGTGCCGGAAACAATGTGTTCTGGGAAGGGGGCGTGGATCTGGTGCAGCAGCATGAGGCGCATATTATTGTCGCGGTCATGCGTGCCGGGGATGCCCTGACGCAAAGTGTGATGTATTCGATGGTGGCTTCGTCGCTTCTGAAGCAGGAGGCTGCGATTGGTATTTACCAGATACCGACGGTGCTGCCGGCAGATTATTTTGTCATGGTTGCAGACTCGATCAGGGAGGATGTGCTGCCGGTGCCGACCTGGATTTATTTCGGTATTTATCCGGACGGGGAGGATTTTTCAGGGTATACCTACGGGATGACGTATTTTGGCCTGGATGAAATCGAGGTAATCAGGACAAAGGGCGAACCGGCGGATTTGTATGATTTTCTGATGGATGTGGCCTATTACGTGATCGACAACGAGGTGGTGTTGAATGATGGCGAGACGCTGGGGTTTTCTGACGGACAGAAATTGTTGTTAACCCGTTCGGCAGGCGTGGCAGTTGAGGGGGAGAGTATCAAGATCGGGTTTTGAGGGGGGGTATATAGCCCCCCTTCAATCCGGACGCGCCATCTTTGCCAGTCCCGTATGAATATTGCATTCTAGCCCGTAAGATGCGGAGGAAAAGGGGCTGGGTTGGCTGGCGGCTTCTTTTTCCGCTTTTCTGGTGCGTTTTTTCCAGTCGGCAGCCGTTTTTGCATCGGGCTCCTGTCCTAAAAGGCCCTGTTCAAGGATGTCGGCAATCTGTTCCATTGCCGGGGCATAGCCGTTTGCCGCGCTCTGGTTGTACCATTGCCAGGCCAGCTTCGCATCTTCATCCGTTCCCATGCCGTAGTGGTACATGCGGGCAAGGTTGAAGGCGGCAACGGGGTTGCCCTTCTGTGCGGCGATTCTGTCGAGTTCAGCCGCTTTTTTCAGATCCTGTTGCGTCCCCCATCCACGGAAGTAGAACCAGGCCAGGTTCAACAGGCTGCATTCATCGTTTTTTACTGCGCCTTTTTCATACCATTTTTTGGCGGTGGTAAAGCTTGTCGGCACGCCATAACCGTAACGGTACAGGTTGCCCAGGCTGCACATGGCGCCCGGGTCGCCTTCTGCTGCTGCCGCCTCATACCACTGGCGCGCTTTTTCGTAGTCCTGCGAAACACCCAGCCCAATGGCGTACAGGTTGCCGAGGTTGTGCATGGCGGGAACGTATCCGTGCCGGGCGGCTTCGATGTACCATTCCGCTGCAACCGCGTAATTCTTTTTTACGCCAAGTCCCTTGGCATAAATGACGCCCAGGCTGTACATGGCCGGAACATCCTGTTTGCTGGCGGCCTTGACATAGTGGTCATGGGCTTTTTTGTTGTCCTGTGGCAGTCCCAGTCCCAGGGCATACATGTTGCCGAGGTAATAGTTGATGTCCGGATATTGCTGTGCATCGGGCGTCAGGAAGACTTCCGCTGCACTGGCGTATTCGCCCTGGTGGTACTGCCGGGCGGCATGGGCAAGGGCGCTTGTCGGCCGGATGACGGGGCCGGGTGCAAGGGCGATGGCAGGGGGATGATGAGGCTTGGGGTTATCCAGGGAAGCGGCATCGCCATCGGTTGCCGCCGCTTCAATGTCGTCAGCGCGCAAGGCACCGGACAGGAAAAGGCCGGTAACAAGAACCAGAAGGGTCAGGAACTGCGAGAGTCGGATAGATGAAATCTGGCTGGCGTGCATCGGTTTTCCCTGTTCGTCCGTTTTGGATTTTATGAATGATACAACAAGAATGCCTGTTTTTTCGATACCGGCAGGGTCATGTTTATCTTGATGTATTGAGGTTTCTTGAATTCGTGCGGATATTATTCAGGCTCAGATGACGGCCTGACCCGGATTTCGTAGTGGATTGTTTTTGCCGGGGGCACCTCTTTTTCCCATGCCCGCCGGTAGGCGAAGTCCAGGGCGCCGCTGCCCGGGGCGTTGGCTTTCATGTGCCAGACAGTCAGTCCTCCCGCGCCGACACGTTGACCGGAAGAATCGTCAGGCCGAAATTCAGGTGTCCCCTCCTGTGCAAGAAAAGGGGGCATCCGGGTTATTTCCCACTGGAAGCCTGTGCCGGGATTGCCGGGGAGGGAGATGGTCAGGGTTTGCCCGAGACTTAATGTTATTGACTGACTGTTGTGATCGGCATTGAGCCTTTCCTGCGCCGAGGGCTGCTGCGGGGAAACACAGGCCGCCAGAAGCGTTAAAAACAGCGATCCGACTATTATGTGCAGAACCTTCATGGCATTCTCCATAGTAAAACAAGAATAGTGTAACCATAAGAGCAGACCATGTTTGCCCTTGTTTTTTTCTGAGAGATAGGGGCAAAAATGGTCTATGCTTGTTTCCCGTTTTTATT
>JAVBTJ010000071.1:0-8575 GCA_031556215.1 Oxalobacter sp. | reverse complement strand
GTATGTTCTGCAGGTTTTCCGGCGTGTCTTCCATCGGGCCATCATCCTGATAATAGCCTCCCTTCCCGGAACCTGCCTTGGGCAACCCGGAGGAAGTCGTGCTGGTCGCCGTCCCGGAGGTTTTTCCCGGATATCTCCCGGATGATTTGGGCACAATTGAGCAGCCGGCCAGCATCAGGCAAAGCAGCGCAAACCATACCAGCAGAAAACGGGGTAAAATTTTATCCCTGCCTGTTACCATCCCGCCCAAGGCGGTATTTATCTTTTTCATATCCATACTGCCAAATCATTTTTTTAAGCAACATCATCAAGACTGAACCAGCTTTCTGTGCCGCTGGATACTCATCAAAATGCCAGCGCCAAGCCCCAGTGTCACCATAGCCGTCCCACCATAACTCATGAACGGAAGCGGAACGCCAACCACAGGCAATATACCGCTCACCATGCCCATATTGACAAACGCATAAGTAAAAAACATCATGGTGATGGCACCGGCAAGCAGGCGGGAAAAGATGGAAGAGGCCTGCATGGTAATACTCATGCAGCGCCCGATCAGCAGCACATACAGAACAAGCAGCACGATATTGCCGATCAGGCCGAATTCCTCGGCAAAAACCGCAAAGATAAAGTCTGTCGTTCGCTCCGGCACAAAATGCAGGTAAGCCTGCGTTCCCTGCAGCCAGCCCTTGCCTGTTATTCCCCCGGAACCAATGGCAATCATGGACTGGATAATGTGGAATCCTTTTCCGAGCGGGTCAGACGAAGGGTCAATCAGCATCATGACACGCTGCCGCTGGTAATCATGCAACATGGACCATACCAGAGGCAGGCTGGCCGCTGCCGTTATGCCCAGCGCGGCAATGGCTTTCCATGACAACCCAGCCAGGAAAATAACGTAAAACCCGGAAGCCGTCACCAGAAGCGCCGTGCCCAGATCCGGCTGTTTCATAATCAGTGCCGCCGGAACGCCAAGCAAAACCGTTGCCCCTAAAAATTCCCGCCAGCCAAGCCGCCCTTCCCGTCGCTGGAAAAACCAGGCCAGCATCATGGGAACAGCAATTTTCATGATCTCGGAAGGCTGGATAACGACCCCCACATTCAGCCAGCGGCGCGCGCCTTTTCTGATCAGGCCAAACATGGCAACTGCCAGCAGCAGGGCAACCCCGATTGTGTAAAGCGGCACAACAAACCGCATCAGGATAGGCTGCGGCACACTTGCCGCAATCCACATGATGATAAAACCCAGCAGGATATTGCGAAGCTGGTCTTCTATGCGTCCGGGAAAATCAATACCGGCAGAATAAAGGGTAATCAGCCCGGTAGAAGCGATCAGAAAAATAATGAGCGCTAGCGGGCCATCCAGAACCGTCACGTATCTTTTAAAAAAATTGACTACCGTCGTCTTGTCAGGAATTCTGTCAGGAATATTCATCGCGCCAACCTACTATCACCATTATTGTCTCCTGCCCCTGCCATTGTGCCCTGATTCATCCGGCGCAATAGGTGAAAGCTCTTCTTCCCTTCCCACCGTTGGCATCTCATCATCTTCGTCTGAATCGTCTTCTTCATCCACGTGAACGTCAGACAGTCTTGCATCCTTGTCAGGCCGTTTGCCAAGAAGGTGATAATCCAGCGCCGCCCTGGCTATCGGTGCGGCTGAAACCGCACCAAACCCGCCATTCTCGACAATCAGCGCAATGGCAATCGTGGGCTTGTCCACCGGTGCAAAGGCAATGTAAAGCGCATGGTCACGATGCCTTTCCGCTACGCGGCTGGCAACATATTTTTCATTCTGCTTCATGGCGACAACCTGCGATGTCCCGGTTTTGCCCGCTGACTCATAGCCTGCTCCGGCAAAAATCCTTGCCGATGTACCTTCCTTCGTGACACCGACCATCGCCCGCTTGATCACATCCACATTTTCCTGCCTGAGCTTCACCTCCCGTGATTCACCAACAACCGCGACCTTTTCCCGCGTCATGCTGTTTTCAATGGCATGAACCAGATGGGGTTTCTTCGTCTTCCCGCTATTGGACAGCATCGCTGTTGCGTAAGCCAACTGTATGGGCGTAAAGGAGTTATAGCCCTGGCCAATGCCGAGTGAAATCGTCTCACCGGCATACCATTTCCGCTGTTCCGGCGTCTTGAATGCGGTATTTTTCCACTCCGTTGAAGGCAAAAGCCCTTTTCTTTCATGGGCAAGATCAATGCCTGTCAACTGGCCAAAACCGAATTGCTGCATAAAATCATGCATCGTATCGACACCCAGGTCGTTTGCCAGGATGTAGTAATACGTATCGCAGGAATGCACGATGGATTTGTACATATCAACGACACCATGACCGCCAACCTTGTCATCGCGGAAACGGTGGTTGCCAAAATAAAAAAAGCCCGGGTCCGAGATAGCGGATTCCGGTGTCCGCTTGCCCAGTTCCAGCGCCGCTAACGCCATGAAGGGCTTGTAAGTCGAACCGGGAGGATAAGCACCCCGCAGTGGCCTGTTGATCAGGGGATGGTCTGGCGAATTATTGAGTTCATCCCAGCTCTGCTGGTCAATGCCCTCCACAAAAAGATTGGGATCAAATGTCGGCTTGGAAACATAGGCCAGTATCTCCCCGGTTTCCGGCTGGATGGCAACCAGCGCGCCCCGGCGATTGCCAAAGGTCTCTTCCACAATCTTCTGTAGCTCAATGTCAATGGACAGGTACAGGTTGTTACCGGGAATCGGCGCACCGTGGGAAAGTGTCCGTATCGCCCTGCCGCCTGCGGAAACCTCCATTTCCTCATACCCGGTTACACCGTGTAATTCCCGTTCATGGCTTTTTTCAACCCCCTCCTTGCCAATATAGTTGGTTCCCCGGTAATTGGCTTCGTCGTCCTCACTCAGGTTATCAATATCCTTCTGGCTCATCCGGCCGATATACCCGATCACATGGGAGGCAATATTGCCCATCGGGTATTGGCGGAATAATCGTGCCTGTATATCAACACCGGGAAAACGGTAACGCTGCACGATAAAACGCGCCACTTCCTCGTCCGTCAGGCGGCTTCGGATGAGAATGCTTTCAAAGCGCTTGGATTCTTCATGCAGTTTTTTGAAACGCTTGCGATCTCGGGATTCGATGGTAATGATTTTGGACAGGTCATCAATCACGTCTTCCAGCTTCCCCCTGATCTTGGAAGGCGTAATCTCAAGCGTATAGGCAGAATAATTCCGCGCCAGCAAAACGCCATTGCGATCCATAATCAGCCCTCTGTTCGGGACAATCGGCACAATGGAAATCCGGTTTTCTTCGGCCTGCGCAGCAAAAGCATCGTGGCGAATAACCTGCAACCAGAAAAAACGGGCAAACAGGAGGCAAAAGCAGATCAGAACCAATACCACCAGCACCGCCAGACGCAGGCGAAATTGGTGTAGATCACGGTCTGTATCGTTCAGATTTCCCATGCCAGAAGCTGATCAGCGTTTTATAACAGTAAAGATAAAAGAAATCCCCATCCTGTTTACAGGGGACGATCCAGGTCTTTGTTAATGGCCCGGCGCTGTGGCGCCAAAAGGACAATCGTCAAAACCGGCCACAAGGCAGCGCCAACAAAACTGTCCAGCAAATACAGCCAGTTGGAGAAACGGTCATTAATCATGAATTGGATAACCATCTGCGTCAGTTGCGTCAAAAGCAGCAAAGGCAAAACGAGCCATATCTGTTTTTTGAGCGGAAACCACAGCACGCGCCGGTGAATGGTAATGGCCAGATAAGACAATAGCGCATAAGCCAGTGCATTTTCACCAAAAAGGGTGGCATTGTTCACATCCATCAGCAACCCCATGCAAAACGCGATTCCCATCCCGACCCGCCTCGGCTGGTGCACCCCCCAGAAAACCAGGCAAAGCGCAACAAAATCAGGCATGCCGACCAGTTGTCCCCAGGGCTGTATGTTCAGCAATAAAGCGGAAAAAAGGGTAATGGCGATAAAAATCGGGCTTGCAGGCAACAGGATGGTTTGGGCGGGCTGTCGGCTCATTTTACTCCCGCCTTTCTTCTAGCTTCCGCAATATCTCCGGCTCGGCGCTTTTTACCTGTCATCTCATCGCTATTCTCTTCAGGTGGACGAGGCTCAATATTGGTATCTGTCAATAAAACAAGCACCTGACGATTCCGGTTCAGTCCTGCCAGCGGCAGGCAAAGCGTACCGGAAGTCTTGTCACTGCTATCAAGCACTTCCCCGACAGCCAGTCCTGCAGGATACAGGCCGTCAATACCGGAAGTCACCAGCACGTCACCCGGCTGGATATCGGCATTCGCCTCCATGAAACGCAATTCGAGATAACCGGATCCGCGACCATAGGCAATACTGCGTATGCCTGTCCTGACAGACTGGACAGGAATCGCCTGATCCTTGTCTGTCAAAAGCGTCACTTCGGAAGTGGAAATAAATACCCGTGTCACCTGCCCGACAACACCGTTTTCATCAATAACGGGTTGCCCGGCAACCACATCATCCTTGGTTCCCCTGTTCAAGACAACCTTGCGCTCATAGGATGTCCGGGCATCATAAAGAATTTCTGCCGGAACGGATTTGACCCGAACCCGCTCATTTAATTTGAGCAGTTTCCTAAGATGGGCATTTTCGCTTTCCAGTTGCACCGACTGCTGCAAAGCCTGCGCATTTTCCAGCTCCCGGCTGCGCAACACGTCAATTTCCTCTTTCAGGGAAGAGACCGAAGTGAAGTACTCACTGACGTTATCCACCACATCCCGTGGTACCGAAGCTACTTTCTGGAAAGGATATAAAACAAAACCGATGGCCTGGCGAACCTGGACAAGTGCATGAAGCCGGGAATCAACCATCAACAACACAATGGCAGCGAGGATATAAAGAGCCACCCTGACACGGGCCGGAGCGCCTTGTTTGAAGAGGGGAGGTGGCGTGTATTGCATAATCAGGCCGGTTCCCTGTACATCATCTTATCAGAAGCTTCTTCACAGATAAAATCCATGAACACAACCTGGTGTGTATCGTTACTCCAAACCGGTCTGGCCATACCAATTTTTATTCGTGTGAGAAAATGGAACCAAGCTGATCGATTTTTTCCAGCGCAATGCCGCAACCACGTACCACGCAAGTCAGCGGATCTTCACCGATCAGAACCGGCAAGCCGGTTTCTTCCATGAGCAGCCTGTCAATATCGTGCAGCAGCGCACCGCCACCTGTCAGCATCATGCCTTTTTCAGCAATATCGGCGCCCAGTTCCGGCGGCGTCTGCTCCAGTGCATTTTTGACAGCGGAGACGATCTGGTTAAGCGGATCAGTCAGTGCCTCAAGGATTTCATTGCTGGAAATCGTAAAGGAACGGGGAATACCTTCGGAAAGATTGCGCCCCTTCACTTCCATTTCCTTCACTTCCGTACCCGGGAAAGCCGACCCGATGTTTTTCTTGATGGCTTCAGCCGTTTGTTCACCTACCAGCATGCCGTAGTTACGGCGGATGTAATTGACAATCGCTTCGTCAAAACGGTCACCGCCAACGCGAACCGAGCCTTTGTACACCATGCCACCCAGTGAAATAATGCCGACTTCTGTCGTACCACCGCCAATATCCACAACCATGGAGCCTGTCGCTTCCGATACGGGAAGGCCCGCACCAATCGCTGCGGCCATTGGCTCCTCAATCAGGTAAACCTTGGAAGCGCCAGCACCCAGCGCTGATTCACGAATAGCGCGGCGCTCTACCTGGGTTGAACCACAGGGAACACAAACGATAATGCGTGGTGAAGGCTTGAAGAACTTGGAATCATGCACCATGCGGATAAACTGCTTGAGCATCTGCTCGGTAACCGTAAAATCCGCAATCACGCCATCTTTCATGGGGCGGATGGCTTCAATATTGCCCGGAACCTTACCGAGCATCTGCTTGGCCTCGTGACCAACAGCCTGAATATTTTTCTTTGCGTTAGGGCCGCCTTCCTGGCGGATGGCCACAACAGACGGCTCATCAAGGATGATGCCCGAATTTCTGACATATATCAGTGTGTTTGCTGTACCCAGATCGATTGCCAGATCATTTGAAAAATAGCTGCGTAAAAATCCAAACATGAAAAATCCTGATGCGCATGGAGAAGCGCGTTAACATTTAACCACCCCGAAAACGGGAATTTTTACAACCTGAATAATAAACTCAATTCGCTTTTAAGAAAACGAACCAAACATAAACGCGATATTCTACCTTATAATTTGCTGGATATTCAGTCGTATTGTGTTATTAACATGACTTTCTGCAGACTTTTTTCCGTTTTGCCGCTTTTTTAATTTTTTCAGACCCGACGCTACGAAAATGACGCACATCACCCTATCCGATGTCCTCCACATCGCCCAGTTATCCCTCCTGGAAATCCCCGAAAACCAGCTGCAAAAAAAACTGGGGCAACTAAACGATATTCTTTCCCTTGTTGAAAAAATGCGCGCGACGGATACCACCAATGTCGAACCGCTTAGCCATCCTGTCGCGGCTTACCATGATGGTTTTGCCCTGCGGCTACGTGAAGACCTGATTACGGAGGAAGACCATCACGAGCAATACCAGCAATCCGCACCGGCAGTGGAAAACGGGCTGTACCTGGTGCCGAAAGTGATTGAATAAGCCTTTTCCTGTTTTTGTTTTACCCCGATTTCCCGCTTTATTTTTCCGGACTGAACATTCGCTGTTAACCATCCCATGCATACCAAAACCCTCTCCGAACTGTCATCCCTGCTGCATAACGGCCAGATTTCGGCAACCGAACTCTCCCGCCTTTTCCTCGACCGCATTCACAAAAGTGACCTGAATGCCTTTTTGCACGTTGATGATGAACTGACGCTGCAACAGGCAAAATCCGCCGATGAAAGATTTGCGAAAAACACCGCTGGCAAACTGACCGGCATTCCCGTTGCGCACAAGGATATTTATGTCACCCGGGGCTGGCGATCCACCGCCGCCTCCAAAATGCTGGCCAACTACACCAGCCCTTTTGACGCCGCCGTTGTTGAAAAGCTGCAACAGGAAGGCATGGTGACACTGGGCAAACTGAACTGTGATGAATTTGCCATGGGCTCATCCAATGAAAATTCGTGGTTCGGCCCGGTCAAAAATCCCTGGGACAAAAACGCGATTCCCGGCGGCTCGTCAGGCGGCTCTGCCGCTGCGGTTGCCGCGCGCCTGACGCCTGTTGCAACCGCAACAGATACCGGCGGCTCCATCCGGCAGCCAGCTTCCCTGTGCGGCGTCACCGGAATCAAGCCAACTTACGGGCGCGTTTCCCGGCACGGCATGATGGCTTACGCCTCATCCCTGGATCAGGGTGGCCCTATTGCCAGAACAGCCGAAGACTGCGCGCTGCTGTTAACAGCCATGTCCGGATTTGATCCGCGTGATTCGACCAGCCTTGAACAGGAAACGGAAGATTTCAGCCGTGACCTGAACAAACCTCTGTCCGGCCTGAAAATCGGCATCCCACGCGAGTATTTTGGCGAGGGTCTTTCTTCAGATGTGGAAGCGGCGGTAAGGCAAGCCCTTTCCGAATATGAAAAACTGGGCGCGACGCTGGTGGACATCTCCCTGAAGAATACCGCCATGTGCATCCCGGTTTATTATGTGATCGGCTCGGCAGAAGCGTCATCCAACCTCAGCCGCTTTGATGGCGTCCGCTATGGCTTCCGCGCAGAAAATTACACCGACCTTCAGGATATGTATCGAAAATCCCGATCGGAAGCCTTTGGCGAAGAAGTCAAACGCCGGATCATCATCGGTACGTATGTTTTAAGTCACGGTTATTACGATGCCTATTACATCCACGCGCAGAAAATCCGCCGTCTCATTGCACAGGATTTCCGGCAGGCCTTCAGCCAGTGCGATGTCATCATGGGCCCGGTCTGCCCAACGGTAGCCTGGAATATCGGCGAAAAGATTAATGACCCTGTTGCCAGCTATCTTGGCGATATTTATACCATTTCGACCAATCTCGCCGGACTGCCGGGCATGTCCATCCCCTGCGGTTTCGGGCAGGGAGACATCAACTCAAAAAGGCCCGTGGGACTGCAACTGATCGGTAATTATTTTGACGAGGCGCGCCTTTTGAATATGGCGCATCAGTACCAGCAGGTAACAGACTGGCATCTGCGCTCGCCGGAATAATGCCGCGCAATGGAAGAACTGCTTAATAAACACAACACCAATAGAGGAAACATCATGCAGTGGGAAGTCGTGATTGGCCTGGAAACCCATGCCCAGCTTTCAACCAAATCCAAAATTTTCAGCGGAGCATCTACCCATTTCGGTGCAGCGCCCAATTCACAGGCCAGCGCGGTTGACCTGGCCCTGCCAGGCACCCTACCTGTCATGAATCGCTCTGCGGTTGAAAAAGCCATCCAGTTTGGCCTTGCCATCGGCTCGAATATTGCCCCTTTATCGATTTTTGCCCGCAAAAACTACTTTTATCCTGATCTTCCCAAAGGCTACCAGATCAGCCAGATTGAAAAACCGCTTCTCTCAGGAGGAAAAATATCGAATATGCACTAAAAAAAAGTCACCCCAGAAAAG
>JAVBTJ010000069.1:0-4471 GCA_031556215.1 Oxalobacter sp. | reverse complement strand
AATCACGATGGCGACCCAGGAGCAGATCACCGGAATCGAACAGGTCAACCAGGCGGTAACCGAAATGGACACCGTTTCACAGCAGAACGCGGCCTTGGTAGAAGAAGCCGCCGCCGCAGCCGAGAGCCTGCAGGATCAGGCACGCAACCTGGTCGAAGTCGTCAGCATCTTCAACACGGGCAGCGGCAGCGCGCGTCCGGCAGCAGCAGCGGCAAAACGTCCGGCAGCGCCGGCGCTCAAGCGCCCCGCACCGGCAAGATCGCCGGCTCCGGCAAAGCGTCTTGCCGCCCCGGCAGCGCCAGCCCAGGCATCGGCCCCGGTCAAGGCATCGGCTGACAGTGGCGATGAGTGGGAAGAGTTCTAAAAGCCAGTCCTTTTCCTGACAAAAAAGCCGGGTGCCTGTCAGCAATCCCGGCTTTTTTGCGTTTGAAATGGCATTTTCTTCGAGCATTTTTTCCAAGTGATGATATAACAGGAAGAACTTAAGTTTATCTGAACGACATCTGTGTCAGAATTCCTCTCCCCCCAAAAAACGCCCTAATTTCCCATGGGAAATTGTTTCTTGTGAGAAATTAATTGCACTGGGCCAATATTTTGACTATAATTCGTTCCTTGTTCTTAAGGGTTTTTATATCCATTTTTAATTGAATTGACGAGATGACACAGGATTCCGCATCCTCTTCCCCGGCAGACAAGCCCAAAGGGCTTGTTCCCCGGGAGTATCTGGCTTTCCGGCTGGGAAAGGAAGAATACGGTATTGATATCCTGAGGGTTCAGGAAATCAGGGAATACGAGAAGGCAACCCGGTTGGCTAATGTGCCGCACTTCATTTTGGGTCTTGCCAACTTGAGGGGTGCCATTGTCCCTATTATCGACATGCGCATCAAATTCAACCTTGCCGAGGTGAATTACGACCACCTGACGGTCACCATCATCCTGAACATACGGGAGCGGGTCGTGGGTATTGTGGTTGATGGCGTATCCGATGTGATGGCGCTGTCGCCGGAGCAGATACGCCCTGCGCCTGCCATGGGTACGCTCATGGAAACAGACAACCTGATCGGCCTGGGTACGCTGGAAGACAGGATGCTGGTTTTAGTCGATATCGAAAAGCTGATGACATCGCCGGATATGGGGTTGTCGGACATGGCATTGTAATAAAAACAAGTTTTGAACAGGATCTGAAATTTACGGCCTGTATTAAAAAGGTCTATTAGGAGAAAGTATGAAAATAGGTGCACGTCTGATTTCCGGATTTATGCTGGTGCTGGCCATGATGGTGGCTGTTGCGGGGGTAGGTGTTTACGAACTGCGCAACGTGAACGAGGAAGTGGAAGACATGATCCAGAATGCCGTGCTTGTGGAAGGCTATGCACGGGAAGTTTGCAGTAACGTGGAAAACTTCGCCCTGACATCACGGGCCATGGCTGTTGCCGCAAGTGACGCCAACTTCCAGTATTACAGAAGGATGCTTCCGCAGTACACCGCCAAGATCGACGAGAATCTGAAGCTGATAGATGCATCAGAGAATTCAGCGGAAGAAAAAGCGTTGCTTGATACTGCCGCAAAAAACCGGGTGGTTTTCCGCGGTATTGTCGCTGAAATCATCAAGGCACATGAATCCGGCCAGAAGGAAAAAGCCGTTGCGCTGGTGGGTGATCTCGAGAAGGCTGCGGGGGCGTACCTGGGTGGTTTCCAGGCCTTCCGTGATTTCGAGGGCAAGCTGGTGAAGGAAGCGGAACAGGAAGTCAGAAATTCTTATGCATTCGGGCGCAATGTCATGGTTGGCCTGTCTGTCGCGGCCATCATTATCGGCCTGTTTGTTGCCTTTACCCTGACTGCTGGCATTACCCGCCCATTGCGCAGGGCTGTCGAGATTGCCGAAACGGTGGCCGGGGGGGATCTGACGAGCCGGATTGAGGTGGCCAGCACGGACGAGACCGGCCAACTTATGCAGGCGATGAAAAGCATGAACGAAAGCCTCCTGAATACGGTATCGCAGGTACGCGAGAGTGCCGACACCATTGCTTCTGCGGCAACACAGATTACAACCGGCAACCAGGATCTTGCCGTGCGCACGGAACAGCAGGTTTCTTCCCTTGAAGAAACAGCATCCTCCATGGAGGAGATCACTTCCACCGTCCGGCAGAACGGGGACAATGCCCGCCAGGCCAATAATCTTGCGCACCAGGCCGCCGATGTGGCGACCAGGGGCGGCGAAGCCGCCGGGCGGGTAGCTGATACGATGAAAGACATTGAAGACTCTTCCAGGAAGATTGTGGACATCATCAGCGTGATTGACGGCATTGCCTTCCAGACCAACATCCTGGCATTGAACGCGGCAGTCGAAGCCGCCCGTGCGGGCGAGCAGGGTCGCGGTTTTGCGGTGGTGGCAACCGAGGTGAGGAGCCTTGCGCAGCGAAGCGCCTCTGCCGCGCGTGAAATCAAGGATCTGATTGACGATTCCGTTCATAAGGTCAGTGCCGGTACCGAACTGGTCAACAACTCCGTATCAACCATGCTGGAGATTGGCGACAGCATTCGCCAGGTCAATGCCATCATGAATGAAATCACGACGGCGACCCAGGAGCAGATACACGGCATTGAGCAGATCAACCAGGCGATTACCGAGATGGACGGCGCATCGCAACAGAATGCCTCGCTGGTGGAAGAGTCGGCAACCGCGGCTGCAAGCCTGCAGGATCAGGCCCACGCCCTGGTGAACGTGGTGAGCGTGTTCAACACGGGTTCGGCAGGCGCATCCCGTCCTGCGGCAACCAGACGCGCTACTCCGGCATCGCCCAAGCCTGTGCCCAAGCGTTCGGCCCCAGCCAAGGCGGCTTCGCCAGCCAGGGCGGCAGCCCCGGCTCCGGCAAAGCGCCTGGCTGCTCCGGTCACATCAGGTGACGACAACGGAGAGTGGGAAGAGTTCTAAAGATATTTAGTCTCGATAAAAGCCGGGAAATTTTTCCCGGCTTTTTTTATGGCAATTTTCCAGAGAGGCAGAAAAACAGGGGCTTTCAGGGAAGTCTGTGTCCCCTGGTTTTGACCGTAGATATCAGGAGATGATGTCGGGAAAGTATTTTATCGCCAATTTTCTTGATTTTCGGTATTGATTTTGTTGCGATAAGGAAATATTATGTGGAAAAGTAGGAATCATGTGAGAATTCTTTTTTAAGAAGAAACAATCTTGCGTGGGTTCTGCTTTCAGGTGCGGCAACTGACCCTGAGCAGGATATCGGATGCGGCACAGTAGTGTTTCGTGTTGCATGATGAGGTGACAAATATAAAACACCAGATCAACCGGAATTTGACTGCTTTTTCAAGTGGTTTGACATTCGGTGTTTTGGTTTGAAGGGACTCAAAATCATTCCAATATAACGAGAGAACGGGAGAGGGAAATGAAGAATTTGAAGATTGGAGCGCGGCTGTACATGGGCTTTATTACCTTGATAGGCCTGATGTGCATTATGGCCGGCGTGGGTATTTACCAATTGGTCAATATCGGCGACATGACGCGTTCGCTGATGAAAGATGCCGTTGGCATTGAGCGTCTGGCGCGGGAACTGGCCAGGGCAGCCGAAGTTCACTCACAGTTGACCTATGCCTCGGGCATGAGTGACAACGCACAGGACATCAAGTACTATGATGCCGAGGCTGCCAAGGTTACCGCTGCCATTAATGACCGACTCAAGGATATTGAAGCGCAAAACCTGATTGATGAAGAAAAAGTGCTCATCAAGGATTTCACGGACAAGCGGGTAGTCTACCGCGCTGCGGTTGGTGAAGTGGAGAAGCTGAACGCGGCAGGCGATATGGCGGGCGGACGTCTCGTCGCGGTGCAAAAGCTGTTGCCTGCGCGGGATGCCTATATCAAATCGGTGGATCATTTCCGTGATTACGAGATCAGGGATTCCGAGCAAAAGGCGGATGTTGTGTACGGCATTATTGCCCTGGCACGCAACATCATGATCGGTGTTCTGGCAGCGGGCATTATCATCGGCATGGTCGTTGCGTGGCGCCTGACGGTAGGAATTACCCGTCCGCTGAACGAGGCCGTCCATATTGCCGAAACCGTTGCCTCGGGTGACCTGACCAGCCGGATCGACGTGAGAAGCACCGATGAGACAGGCCAGCTCATGCAAGCGATGAAGAACATGAACGACAACCTCTTTAACACGGTATCGCAGGTCAGGCAAAGTGCCGACACCATCGCCACCGCGTCCGCCCAGATTGCGTCCGGCAACCAGGACTTGTCAGCACGAACCGAAGAACAGGCGTCCTCCCTTGAAGAGACCGCTTCCAGCATGGAAGAAATCACCTCCACCGTTCGCCAGAACGGAGACAACGCGCGCCAGGCCAACCAGCTTGCCAGCCAGGCGGCAGACGTTGCCACCAAAGGCGGCGAGGCCGCCCAGCTTGTTGCCCATACCATGACTGATATTGCCGATTCGTCCAACAAAATCGTCGA
>JAVBTJ010000079.1:0-8157 GCA_031556215.1 Oxalobacter sp. | reverse complement strand
GTCGCCTTGGTAGGCCTTTACCCCACCAACTAGCTAATCAGGCATCGGCCGCTCTGTAAGCAAGAGGCCCGAAGGTCCCCCTCTTTCATCCGTAGATCGTATGCGGTATTAGCCAATCTTTCGACTGGTTGTCCCCCACTTCTAGGCACGTTCCGATGTGTTACTCACCCGTTCGCCACTCGCCGCCAGACCGAAGTCCGCGCTGCCGTTCGACTTGCATGTGTAAAGCATGCCGCCAGCGTTCAATCTGAGCCAGGATCAAACTCTTCAGTTCAATCTCTTCTTTTCGTTCGCAACTTGCGTTGCTTCGCTCACTCAATTTACTGACAAGGTTATTTTTCAAACCTTACTGCTTTCTTCTTGTGAACGTTTACTGCTTCTTATCTCTTTGGTACCAAAGTACCGACAAGACCAGACAAACGCCCACACTTATCATCTGCTTAACTTTTTAAAGAACTCAAAAATCCCTCAAATTACCCCGCACCTGACCAAGCGTTTTGTTAGTCAACAGCACAGAAACGAGATTATCTACCTCCCCCATCAACCTGTCAAGAAAATTTTTAAAATATTTTTAATGCCTCAATATTTTTCAACAGCATTTCTCAAGCACAGAAGCGGAATTATGAACCTTGCTTTTTGGCCTGTCAAGCATTTTTCAAAAATATTTTTATGCAACCGAATTATCAGGCAAAACGATGCCCCATATATAAAGATGACGAATGGTCGTTACTCGCATTTCGGAACAGCGCCATCCATCCTTTTCTGGTGAAAACATTGACACGTCACCAGAATTTGTTAAAGTTGCCGGGTTATAACATTGATGCTGCGCAATATTGCAGCATTTTATTTGCATCGCCTAAAAGGGGAAGTTAAAGCCCCTGATAAACGGTTTTGACGAAACGACTACCAGGTAATTTATTATGAGTTTGAAATGCGGCATTGTTGGCTTACCGAATGTTGGAAAATCCACTCTCTTTAATGCGCTGACCAAAGCAGCCATCCCCGCCGAAAACTACCCCTTCTGCACGATTGAGCCCAATGTTGGTATTGTTGAGGTGCCGGATCCGCGTCTGACCCCGCTTTCTGAAATCGTTAAACCCGAAAGAGTTTTACCGGCTGTCGTGGAATTTGTGGATATTGCGGGCTTGGTCGCAGGCGCCTCCAAAGGCGAAGGCCTAGGCAACCAGTTTCTTGCACACATCCGGGAAACCGATGCGATTGTGCAGGTGGTGCGCTGTTTTGAAAATGACAATGTTGTTCACGTTGCCGGGAAGGTGAATCCATTAAGTGATATTGAAGTCATCCAGACCGAGCTTGCGTTAGCCGACCTGGGCACAGTTGAGCGCACCTCCCTGCGGGAAGGCAAGAAAGCCAAGGCGGGGGATAAGGAGGCTCTGAAACTGACACAGCTTCTGGATCGCGTAGCCGAACACCTGAACAAAGCCGAACCCGTCCGCACCATGCAACTGGAAGCGGAAGAACACGCCCTTTTAAGGTCACTGCACCTGATTACGTCAAAACCCACCATGTATGTCGCCAATGTTTCCGAAGACGGGTTTGAAAACAACCCGCTGCTAGATCAACTGAGGCAATACGCCCAATCGCAAAATTCGCCCATTGTGGCTATCTGTGCCGCCATTGAAGCAGAAATCGCCGAACTGGATGATGAAGACCGCCAGGACTTCCTGACGGACATGGGCATGGAAGAGCCGGGGCTGAACCGACTGATTCGCGCCGCTTATGATCTTCTGGGCCTGCAGACTTACTTCACCGCCGGCGTCAAGGAAGTACGCGCGTGGACAATCAAAAAAGGCGACACCGCGCCTGCGGCTGCCGGTGTTATCCACACCGATTTCCAGAGAGGCTTTATTCGCGCCCAGACCATTTCTTACGAGGATTTCGTCGCATACAAAGGCGAGCAAGGCTCCAAGGAAGCCGGCCGCATGCGCTCTGAAGGAAAAGAATATGTTGTGCAGGACGGCGATATCCTGAACTTTTTATTTAATGTCTGATATGTTAAAGCCCGATCTTTTAATGCCAGATACGACCTGACCCTTATATTTTTTTACCCAGCGCAGACCATAAAAGATTAACAAATTAACAATTCACCGAAAACCATAATCAAATTTGAACTAAAAACACAACCAAACCACTTTTGAACAGATTCGCAAAAAAACGACAAAAAATAAACGCCTGAGAAACCGGATATGACACACAAAAAACAGGGAAAACACGATGAGCAACCATAACTAACAACAAATCACGAGGTCGTTGATGAATATTCCAAACCCCACTTATTCCTCAACTCATCTGTCTCAGTTTGACTTGATGGAGGAAAACGCCCGGCTTCATGACCAGATGGATAAACTGCTTCGTTTCGGCCATGAAAACCAGCAGATACTGAGCCGGAACCATGAGATGACGCTCAAGCTTGTCGGAGCCGATACGCTGACAGACCTGATCCGCCACATCTTTGTGACGATGAAAAATACGGCGCAACTGGATGCCGTTTCCATGATCCTCCTTGACCCCAAAGGCGAGCTGAACAACCTGGCGACTTTTCTTGGGCTTGAGAGCGGCAGACACCCCCTCCTTTTCCTGCCCCGCAACATGAAATCCTTTCATCCTTCCCTCGCAAGCCTTCACAAGCCATTGCTGGGGCCTTTCTGTCCCAGACAGCACCGCGGACTTTTTGCCGGAACGAGCAGGCCGCCAAGAAGCATCGCTGTCATTCCTTTTCGCCGGCACCACAAGCTGACCGGGTTTGTCTGCCTCGGCAGCATGGACATGAACCGTTTTATGCCGGACATGGCAACGGATTTTCTCCAGCTTCAGGGTTCCATCATGGCAATCTGCCTGGAAAATGTCGTCTCGCAGGAAAAACTCAAAAAAATCAGCCTGACCGACCCCCTTACAGGCATTGGCAACCGCCGCCATCTGGAAGAACAGTTACAGAAGACGCTTTCATTGATCCGGCGCCACAACGGCGCGCTGTCCTGCCTTTTCATCGACATCGACAAATTCAAGCTCATCAATGACCGGCTGGGCCATCCTGCCGGAGACGAAGTCCTGAAAGAACTGGCAAGAAGAATCCGGGGAGAATTGCGAAACGATGACATTCCCGCCCGGTTCGGGGGAGAGGAATTCGTTTTGATTCTGCCAAATGCCGAAAAACAGGATGCCAAAGCCATTGCCGAACGGATCAGGCTGGCTGCGGCCAGTAAAGCTTTTGCCTTGCCAGAGAAAGAATTTTGCGATGTCACCATTTCCATCGGGGGCTATACCGTTTCCGGCATCGAATCCGGCCAGAGCCTTGCCGACCTGTCCCACTTTATTCTGTCACAGGCGGATCTTGCCCTGTATGAGGCGAAGGAAAAAGGGAGAAACCGGGTGATATGGGCGAATAAAACCTGTTGACCGGCTAGTTTTTTTGCTGCAATCGCCTGAATTTCGCCTGCAACCCATCGCGGGTTTCCGAAAAATCCGGGTTTTTGACGATGCAGTTGACAGGGCACACCATGACGCATTGGGGCGCATCATAATGACCGACGCATTCGGTACAGCGTGAGGGGGTGATTTCGTAGAATTCTGCGCCCGGGACAATCGCTTCGTTCGGGCACTCCGGCACGCAAACATCGCAATTAATACAGTCTCTGGTAATCAGAAGCGCCATCGCGACTCCGGGAAACGTGAGGAAAAACGATCAATCCGTCATCAGGCGGATTTTATTTTTCAGCCAGTTCTCGACGGATGGGAAGACGAACTTGGAAACATCGCCGCCTAAAACCGCAATTTCCCGGACAATCGTGCCGGAAATAAACTGGTACTGGTCTGACGGCGTCATGAAAAGCGTCTCGGCTTCCGGCATCAGGTAACGGTTCATGCCCGCCATCTGAAACTCGTATTCAAAATCGGAAACCGCACGCAGGCCGCGAATAATGACACGGGCGTCATGCTCTCTTACCAGGTCTTTCAACAGACCGGTAAAAGCGACCACCTTGACGTTCTGATAATGACCCAGCACTTCATTGGCGATTTCAAGCCTTTCCTCCATCGTGAAAAAAGGCTTTTTTGTCCTGCTGTCCGCTACCGCCACAATCAGTTTCTTGAACAGCGTGGACGAGCGCCGGACAAGATCCTCGTGACCGCGAGTCAGGGGATCAAACGTGCCCGGATAAACTGCAATGGTCATTTTTTAAAATTCCTTCGTCAAAAAACGGCATTATGCCTGAAAACTGTCCATATGCTGCAATTGCAACAGGTGATAACAGACATGTCCAGCCTTGTCCTGTCGAATTATATGCCATTGACGGCCATTTTTGCCTAATTCCTGCAGAGTTTCTTTCGTCAGGACAGATGGCGACTCTACATAAACAACACCATCCGCTTTCAGGATATCCATGCAAAGGGGAAGAATGTCCGGCAGGATATTGCCTTGGAAAGGAGGGTCAAGAAAAATAACATCAAACTGTTTTTTCTGCGAAGAAAGACGGGCAGCAACAGAAAGCGCATCCCCCTGCACCAGCGTCACCAGCGATTGCGCACGCAGTTTTTCGCGCGTTGCCTGCAACTGGGCAAACGCCGTGCGGTGGGACTCCACCATCGTCACCTGCTTCACGCCACGGCTGGCCGCCTCAAAACCGAAAGCGCCGGTACCCGAAAAAAGGTCAAGACAGTCCATCGTCTCCCACTGGCCACCGAAAAGCGTGTACAGCCAGTTAAACAGCGTCTCCCGCACGCGGCCCGGCGTCGGGCGCAAGCCCGGCACCACACTCACCGGCAACAGCGAACGCTTCCACTGGCCGCCGATGATGCGAACCTGGTAATCCAGTTTATTTTTCTGGCTGGCTTGTTTGCGGCGCTGCATGGGGTGCTTCCTCTGGTGAGGCATTGGTCGGTTCGCCAACAATAACCGTTGACAGCCTGTCGCTCGAGAGCTTGCGCGCAAAGGCTTCCCGCACATCACTGACGGTAACTGCCGTAACATGATCCGCCCAAGTATTCAGGTAGTCCAGCGGCAAACCATAATATCCGATCATGGATACCAGTGCGAGCACCTTGGCATTGTCTTCCATGTTAAGCGGGAAGCCTTCAACCAGGTTTTCTTTGGCCGCTTTCAGTTCCTCTTCGGTCGGCCCTTTCTGCATAAAGGTGTCAAATGTCTCCCGGACAACCCGGACAGCCCCCTTTGTCTGCTCTTTCTTGGTTTGCAGGTTGATGATGAAAGGCCCTTCTTGCAACCGCGAGTCAAACTGGCTGAACACGCGGTAGGAAAGCCCCCTTTTTTCCCGCACTTCCTTTACCAGGCGGGAAACAAAGCCCCCCCCGCCCAAAACATAATTGCCCACTGTCAGCGCAAAGAAATCCGGATCACCCCGTTTCAGTGCCGGCATACCAATGAGGATATGCGACTGGGAAGCTGGATGTTCAATCATTTTTTCAACCACCGGGGCTTGCGGCACTTCCGGCATGACTGCCGGTTTCTGTCCCGCAGGCAGGCGGGGCAAGCGCACACTGAGTTCTTCGGCTATCGCTTCCGCACGGGAGCGGGACGCATCGCCCACGATGGTAATGGTGGCCGCATCGGCAACATAATACTGGCGGTGAAATGCCTGCAGGTCTTTACGCGTGATGGCACCAAGCGACTCCGGCGTCGCGCTGAACGCATAAGGGTGTGCGCCGTACAACACTTCCATAAACGTCCGGGCGGCAATCGCATCCGGCTGCGTCAGCGTCTCCCGGACATCAGAGATAGCCCGCTTTTTATCCCGTTGCAGCATCGCGGCGGGAAAAGCCGGTTGTGCGAGCAAACGCGCCATCACCCGTATCGCCCTGTCGGACTCGTTGGCAGACGACAAGGTTCGGAGAACCATGCCCGCCCGATCCACACCGGCACTGCCCGAGCGCTCGGCGCCCGTATCGGCAAACGCATCAGAAATCTGCGCTTCCGTCAGGGTCGGCTCCTTCCCCTTTGCCGTTGATGCGGCAACACCGCGCGCCAGCATCAGGTTGGTCATCGAGGCCAGGCCCGCCTTTCCTTTCGGATCACGCCGGGAACCGGCATCAAAATCGACGCTGATATCCAGCACCGGGATGGCATGCGTCTCGACAAAGAAAACCTTCGCGCCGCTTTGGGTCGTCCAGGATTCAATCGTCACCGCCGCATGAAGCGGCACCTGCGCCAGCAAAAACATCATGCCCATCAAACGGGCACACCATGATAAAGAAAAAAATCTGTTCATAAACTAACCCTGTCCTGTCTGGTTCAGATATCAATGCCTGAGCGGCATCTGAGGCGGTTTTTTATTGTGATCCAGCGGCAGCGGCACCAGCGTTCCCACCGTCAGCGCATCGTCACCGAAATACCGGGACGCAACAGACTGGACTTCACTTGGCGTCACGCTTTTCAATTGCTCAATCACGCGATCCATCTTCTGGTATCCGACACCCGTCATTTCCAGCACGCCGATTTCCAGCGCCTGCCCGAAAAGCGAATCCCGCTTGTAAATCTGCGAAGAAATAATCTGCATTTTTACCCGCTCAAGTTCCGCTGGCGAAACACCATCCTTTGCAATCCGGGCGATTTCAGCGCGAAGGCGCTTTTCAAGCTCCGGCGTCTGTGTTTTTCCCAGTGGAACCGCCGCCAGCGTAAAGAGCGCCGGCCCCCTGGATGGCGCGGAATAGTCCGCCGCCACACTGCTGGCAACCTTGTCCTTGCGAACCAGTTGCGCGGAAAGACGGGCATTGTCATAACCATCCAGAACCGCCGCCAGCACATCCAGCGCATACGCCTCCCGGTCGTTTTCAATATCCTTCAGCCCCGGCACCTTGAACGCCAGCACCACCATCGGGTTTTCAGCCGGCGCTTTCAGCGTGACACGCCGCATCCCCCGCTGATCCGGCTCTGTCTGCGGGCGCGTTGGTATTATCTTGCGAGCCGGGATACTCCCGAAATATTTTTTTGCCAGCGCGAAAACCGCTTCCGCCTTCACATCCCCCACCACAACCATCGTGGCATTATTCGGCATGTACCAGCGCTCATACCAGTTCCTGGCATCGGCAACCGTCATATTTTCCAGATCATTCATCCATCCGACAATCGGCCAGTGGTAAGGATGTGCCGTAAATGCCGTTGCGTATACCGCCTCATCCAGAAGCGCCGTCGGCTGGTCATCCGTCCGCATGCGCCGCTCCTCCATGACCACCCGGATTTCCTTGGCAAATTCATCCTTGTCCAGAAGCAGCCCCTGCATCCGGTCTGATTCCAGCTCCATCATTTTTTCCAGCTTGCTGCTCTGAACCTGCTGGAAATACGCCGTATAGTCCCTGTTGGTAAACGCATTGTTCCGTCCACCCTGCGAAGCCACAATCCGGCTGAATTCGCCCTGGACATATTTTTTCGTTCCCTTGAACATCATGTGTTCCAGCACGTGCGCCACACCGGTTGTGCCGCTTTCCTCATCCATCGACCCCGCCTTGTACCAGACCATGTGGACAGCAACAGGAGAACGGCTGTCTTCCCGGACAACAATTTTCATGCCGTTATCCAGTGTCGTATCTTTGGCCTCCTGCGCCTGCGCCATGCCCTGCGTGCCCAGCAAGAAAAATAAAAAGCCCGTCAGAATATTTTGAAATCTCATATATCCGGCTCTGCTAAAATGATGATTAATTTCAGGCAGCCAATCCCTTTGGCTGTAGAACCTGTTTTTTCAGCGATTACAGTTAGTTTACTCCGATATCCATGTTCAGCTTTTTTCGAAAAAAACCCGAAACAGACACGACCGACAAGGCCGAGACAACACCGTCTTCCGCCACGGCGGCGCAAACTGCAACACACGCACCAGATACTGCCACAAGCACGCCGACAAGCCAAGAACATCCGGAAGAAAATCGCTCATGGCTTGACCGGCTGAAAAACGGGCTGGCAAAAACCTCTGCCAATCTCAACATTTTCGGCACAACGATGCTGGATGAAAACCTGTACGATGAACTGGAAATGGCCCTCCTGACATCGGACGCCGGTATCGACGCCACCGAACAACTGCTTTATGACCTGCGCGAAAAAGTGGGGCGTGAACGCCTGACCCGGCCTGATGAAATCCGCCGTGCCCTGCAATCACTCCTGACCAACATGCTAAAACCGCTTGAAAAACGCCT
>JAVBTJ010000089.1:0-19249 GCA_031556215.1 Oxalobacter sp. | reverse complement strand
CAGGCGTTTTTGCCGTTAAATGAACGAACCGAACGCGAACTGCGCGAGCAGATACAGAATACCGCCCAGGGAACCCGGCAGGAGCTTTTTGGCAACCTTGCCCAATTCCAGCAGGCCATCACCACCCAGATGACCGGCACCGCCACCCTCCAGAACAGCCATATCACCGCATTTTCAGCCCACCTTGAACAACTGGGAAAAAGCAATGCCGAACAGCTCGACAAAATGCGCCACGACCTCGGCCAGCAGGCACTGGCTGCTCGCGAAGAGCAGTCTGCCAGCATCAAGCGCTTTTCCGACACCCTGCAACAGACGCTTAACCTGCTTTCCGAATCCAATACCCGGCGCATGGCCGAAATTCGCGCCACCCTCGAAGAAAAAATCCGCGAACTCCAGACAGAAAACGCCAAAAAACTGGATGAAATGCGCCAGACCGTTGACGAAAAACTCCACGCCACCCTCGAACAGCGCCTGGGCGAATCCTTCAAACTCGTATCCGAACGGCTGGAAAAAGTCCATGCCGGGCTGGGCGAAATGCAGCAGCTTGCGCTGGGGGTAGGGGATCTGAAACGCGTTTTGACCAACGTCAAGACACGCGGCACATGGGGAGAAGTCCAGCTTGAAATGCTTTTGCAACAGATCATGACGCCGGATCAGTACGACAAAAACGTTGCCACCGTACCGGGGTCAGACGCACGGGTCGAATTTGCCATCCGGCTGCCCGGCAACAACGACGATGACACACCCGTATGGCTGCCTATCGACGCCAAATTTCCCAAAGAACAGTATGAAAGGCTCACCCTCGCAGCGGAAAATGCCGATGCCGAAGGCGTTGCCGCCGCAGGTCGCGAACTGGAGCGTGCCGTTAGGCAGGAAGCCCGCACCATCGCAGAGAAATACCTTTCCCCGCCGTTGACTACCGACTTTGCCCTGCTTTTTTTGCCCACGGAAGGGCTTTATGCCGAAGTCATGCGCCGTCCCGGCCTTTCCGATGAAATCCAGCGCACCTGCCGGGTCAGCATAGCAGGCCCCTCGACCCTCGCCGCCCTTTTAAACAGCCTTCAAATGGGATTTTGCACCCTGGCGCTGGAAAAACGCTCATCCGAAGTGTGGCAGATATTGGGTGCCGTCAAAACCGAGTTTGCCAAATTCGGCGATGCTTTAAGCGCCATCAAGCGGACACTGGAACGCGCGTCCAAAAATATTGAGGATGCTGAAGTCAGGACACGCCAGATGAGCCGGAAATTGCGCAAAATTGAAGCACTGCCAGCCGGGCAGGCGCAACAATTACTTGAAACAGAAAATTTTCCGGAATTGGATGATGATTAAGTTGAGCCTGGACGTGCAGTCCAGTTTTTTTGGAGGATACATTTGACTGTTGATTTACTGGCATGCCATCCAGGCGATCATGATACCAGTACAGCACAGATAGCATCGTTTCATTTTGACACTGTTTTAGCAAAAATGAAGCAATTCGGATACGAGAATCATTCAAATTGTTTCTGAAAAAAATGCAAGTGAATGAGGATAAAGCCCGAATAACGTTTGTAACACGATGATCCGAAATAAAAAATAATCTTTCGTTATAGAAATTGCCTCAAGGAAATTTCCCGCATGGCAACTTTTTTGGTAAAATGCATATATAATATGTAGGAAATATAATATGTAGGAAATAGAAAATTGCGTTGAATGCCCGTTCGGCAAAAAACAAAATCAGGGCACAGGAAGGCCTGAAGAAAAGCAACGAATTTAACTGCGGTATGCAAATAAGAAGAAACCTCTCCACCAAGATAGCCTTGCTGTTTGCCGCGTGTGGCCTGTTATGGGTTGGCACGCTGCATGCTGTGGTTCTGTTTCTTATAGCCGATGATACGAGCAGGACGCATGCCCTTGTTATAGGCAACATCTTCTATGTCCTGGTAACAGGAGCCTATGTCTATTACATGACATGGCGCCTGCCGGAGTGGTTTTCGCTTTCCCGGTATCGTCCTTCTTCCCGAACCCTCATGCTTTTGCATCTGGCTTTCGGCTTTGTCTGGATTTTTACCTTCCTGGCGTTCATTTCCTTTTTGATTGACGATCCCCTGACGCGGGGACGGCTTTTATCTGCATCCGCCCTCCTTCTTGTTTGCAGCCAGGCCATGAGCCTTTATCTCTTCCTGGAAAACGTCTCGGACAATGCGGATGATGAAAATTACAAATTTATCCTGGAAAAAGGCGATATCGCAGGCATGATACGCCTTTTCCTGCCGGTATTTGCCTTGGCAGCCTTTGTTCCCGTCATCTGTTTTTGTGCCTTGGAAATCTTTTCTCCCATCCTGACAAAACAGGCATTTGCCGATCTGGAAGCCGACACAAAAAGCCGAGTCTCCCATATTCAGGGCTGGCTTGAGGAAAGGCAGCTTTCCAGTGCGCTGACACTGTCGCAGAACAATTTCACCAACAACCTTGAAAAATGGCGTTACAGCGGCAGTACAGCTGCCTTCCACCTGGTTGAAGGCCAGCTCGAAGCCCTGCAGCAGGCGCAGGAATACGAATCCGTCGTGCTTTTTGATGCCAGCGGCAATGCAATCCTGACAGTCGGCTCCCCCGTCAAAAAAACACCCGAGCTGGAAATGCGCCTGAAGGCGGCTTACCAGTCCCGCCAGGATTACACCCGTTCGGGCCGCAAGCTGAAACACACGGTAGAAGCGGCACGCATGGAATTTATCGTGCCGATCTTCTCGCAAACCTATTCCGACCGCCTTTTGGGTACCGTTCTCCTGTCGGTCAACCCGGATCACTATGTTTCCACCTACCTGGTTCACTGGCCGGGCGAACTCGATGAAGGAACCCGCCTGGCAAAACGGGGAGAAGACGGCGTTATCAGCATGTACTACCTGGATAAAACCGGAAGCGTCCCTTTAGCCAAGTACATCACGGCGCCGGCAAACAGTGCCCCTGTTGCGGCGGCAGCGACCGGGATGGAAACCGGCAGCATGAAGGCCACGGATCTGTGGGGGAATGACGTACTTTCCGCTTGGGCGCCGGTACCCGGGACAAGCTGGTCCTTTGTCGTTACCCGGCAGTTAAGGGAGGTATTTGCGCCTTTGCGCAGCCTTACTTTCTGGATTGCCAGCATCGCGGTCGTCATCCTCCTGGTGACAGGATGCGCCCTGCTTATCGCCTGGCGCATGCAGCAGCGTAACCAGAAAATTTCGCACCGCCTGCGGGAAGAACAGCTTATGGGCAATTTCTATACGCTGCCTTTCATTGGCATGGGCATTTTGTCTTCCAGCGAGCAGGAATGGCTCCAGTTTAACGACAGGCTGTGTGAAATACTGGGCTATACCCGAGAGGAAATGCAGGAAATGCACTGGTCAGACTTGCTGGTATCAGGAGACGTGACAGAAGATATCAGGGCCATGGACGACCTGAAGGCCGGGCGGGTAGACGAAGTTCATTTTACGCGGGAACTGCTTCGCAAAGACGGGGAAATCGCGATAACCGATATCCATCTGCGATGCCTGAGCGACAGCGGCAGCACAGACCACCATATCATGCTGACGATGGAAGACATCTCCCAGCGTAAAAAAGATGAAGCCCAGATCTATCGCCTGAACCAGTTGTATTCCGCACTCTCCCACTGTAATCAGGCCATTGTGCATTCCGGCAACACCGATGATATGCTCCAGACCATCTGCCGGGCTATTGTCGAATACGGCGAAATGAATACGGCCTGGATTGGCCGGATAGATCACGATAACAACAGTATTTTTCCTGTCAGTTCGTACAGCAGGGTACCCAACGCCGTTGAGCAGTTGCGCTTGCTGAAATTGAGTCTTGATGACGAAAACAAGGGTAGCCAGGGGCCATCAGGCGTTGCTATCCGTGAAAAACGTCCTGTCTGGATGCAGCATATCAGGGAAATCGAAAACGGAAGAATACCGGAACACTGGCAGGGCATTTTTTCCCATCTCAATATCCAGGCGGTGGCCGTTTTGCCGCTGACGCAGGGCGGTGCTGATTATGGCACGCTGAGCGTCTATTCAGACAGGCCGTTTGCCTTTGACGAAAAAGCCCGGGAACTCTTAATCGAGATGGCGACAGACATCAGTTTTGCGCTCGACAATTTCCTGCGTGAAGAAGAGCGTACTGTTGCGGTGAACAATCTGCGCGAAAACGAGCGTCGCTACCGCGACCTTTACGCTGAGCGCATGGCAGCCGAAGCTGAGATTGCGCGATTGAACAAGCTTTACCTGGCATTGAGCGAATGCAACCAGTCCATCATCCGCTGCAAGAACGAAGCCGAGCTTTTCCAGCAGATTTGCGTTGATATTGTCCAGTATACCGATTTGCAACTGGCGTATGTTGGTCTTATCAATGCCGAGACAAGGACAATCCGTCCTGTTTCGTCTTATGGCACCAACCAGGCGTATCTGGAAGACATGGTTCTTGAACTGGATTCAGAACACGCCGATTTCCCGGTATTGCGTGCGCTCAGGGCTGATAGCGCCGTCTGGCTGCAGGATTTCCAGCAGGAACTCGCATCGGCAGGAATATGGGCGGTAAAGAAAAATGCGGACTGGGGGTCACTCGCCATCCTGCCAATTCACCGCAAAGCAGAAATTATTGGCATTCTTGCCCTCTACTCCAAAGAAATCAATGCCTTTGATGTTTCCTCACAGAACCTGCTGAGAGAACTCGTCTGTGATATTGATTTTGCCATCGAGCATTTCGAGCGTGAAGAACAGTTGCTGTTGTCTGCCCAGGTGATTGAGCAAAGCAGTGATGGGCTCCTGATTATGGACAGCAACCGCAGGATCACCATGATAAACGAGGCGTTCACGACGATTGCCGGTTATGAGATTGACGATATCAAGGGGCATCTCCCTAGCGAAATCCTGGATTCCGGCATGCACAACCCGGATTTTTATCTGGAAATCTGGCGTTCCGTCCATGAAAACGGTTCCTGGCAGGGTGAAATCTTCAACCGTTGCAAAAACGACACGATTATTCCCATGTGGCTTTCCATTAACGCCATGTGCGACAACGCGGAAATCCTCACTCATTACATTGCCATGCTGACAGACCTGACCGAGCGCAAGAAAGCCGAGGAAAGGGTACACTGGCTATCCCACTTCGACCCGCTTACGGCACTGCCGAACAGGACGCTTTTGCGTGAGCGCTGCAATCTGGCGATCAACAATGCCCAGCGCAAAAACGAAACCCTGGTCATGATGTTCATTGACCTGGACAATTTCAAAAACGTCAACGACTCACTGGGGCACGGCGTGGGTGATGAACTGCTCAGGCAGTTTGCCGACCGTCTGCAGGGTGTGGTGCGTGAGCAGGATACCGTTGCCCGCCTGGGTGGCGACGAATTCGTGCTCCTGTTGCCAGGTACCGACAGGGATGGCGCGGCCTTCCTTGCCGACCGCCTGCTCCATATAGCAACAAGGCCCTATACGATTGACCATCATGAAATCAGCCTTTCCACCTCAATCGGCATTGCCCTTTACCCGTCTGACGGCGAGGACTTTGAGTCCCTTTCCCGCAGCGCGGATGCGGCCCTGTACTGCGCCAAGGAAAACGGGCGAAACGACTATTGCTTCTTTGCAGAAGAAATGCTGGTGAGTTCCGCGCGCCTGCTCCAGCTTGATAACGCCCTGCGGCGCGCGCTGGAGCGCAACCAGCTTATGCTGCATTACCAGCCCAAGATGTCGTTGGAAACAGGGAAAATCATCGGTGTTGAGGCGCTTTTAAGATGGATTCACCCCGAACTGGGCTTTATCCCGCCAGATGAATTTATCTCGATTGCCGAGACCAACGGCGAAATTCTCCCCATTGGAGAATGGGTCATGCGCACAGCGGCAAAACAGATCAAGGAATGGCTTGTCAGCGGATTTACCGGGCTTTCTGTTTCCGTCAACCTTTCTGCCGTGCAGTTCCGCCATCCTCGCCTGTCCGAGATGATTATCCATATCCTGGATGAATTCGGCTTGCCGCCTGAATCCATGCATATCGAGCTGACAGAAGGGGTCGCCATGGAAAACCCGGCAGCCGCCATTGCCGTGATCGACGACCTTCACCGCCACGGCCTGCGCATATCCATCGACGATTTCGGAACAGGCTATTCCTCGCTGGCCTACCTGAAGCGCTTCAACGCATATAGCCTCAAGATTGACCGTTCCTTTGTCATGGATATCCCAAGCGACGAAGAAGACATGGCCATTGTCGACGCGGTGCTTTCACTTGCCGGCAGCCTGGGCATGGTCACCGTGGCAGAAGGTGTTGAAACCGAAGAACAGCTTGACTTCCTGCGTGAGCGCGGCTGCAGGGAAATTCAGGGATACTTCCTTTCCCGCCCGATCCCGGCAGACAAAATCCCGCCATTTTTGATCGAGCACGAACAGCAAAACCGTTTCGCTGTCTAGGCTGTGCTAACAAATAATATTGAGCCATGATTTGATAGCGGCAAGAATGATAAATCCGGCGAAGTGCGAGGCCGTTTTGTCATATCGTGTTGCCACCCTTCTGTTTTCCTTGATTCTGCCGATGAAGCGCTCCACGATATTGCGTTCTCGGTACCGCTTCTTGTTTAATCGATGAGGTTGTTTGCTGCTCTTGCGAAAGGGAATGACTGAGCGCATTCCCAATTGACTGATCTGGTTGCGTAGCACAAGGCTATCATAGCCTTTGTCACCCACTATAACTTTCGCTTTTTGTTCCACTGCACTTTGCACAAGAAGCGGGGCATATGTATGATCGCTTGCCTGTCCTGGTGATAAACATAATCCCCACAGTCTCCCCAATTCATCTATTGGGATGTGGAGCTTTGTTCCATATCCTCCGCGGGAGCGTCCCAATGCTTCGCAGCCCTTTTTTTCGCCGCGCTCGCAGCGTGTCGGTGTGCACGGGCAATGCTGCTATCCATAAAGGTGATGTTGACCTTCAGTGCGCCGCCTTTTTGCAGGCGCATCAACACTTTCCACAAAGTGCCTTTTTCAACCCAGCGTTTGTAGCGCATGAAGACCATCATCCAGTGACCAAATTCAGCAGGAAGTGCACGCCAGCGACAGCCCTCACGGAGTATGTACAAAATACCTTCCAGAGCATGTCGATCACTTATTTTGGGTTTGCGCCCACGAGGGTCTCGTTCTTCTTGCAATATCGGCTCTATCAGCTCGTATTGCTTTTCGGTTAGGGTGTATAGCGGATTCATGGCCCAACTATATCTTATTCACACCCCCATCGCAATTATTTGTTAGCACAGCCTAGCTCGCCAGGATTTTTCCCGGATTCATCAGGTTTTTCGGGTCAAGCGCCGCCTTGATTTTTTTCATCATCGCAATTTCCGCTGCTGGTTTGTAGCGGACGAGTTCTTCAAGCTTCAATGCTCCCAGGCCGTGTTCAGCTGATACCGTCCCGTTAAAACGGGATACGCTGTCGTACACGATCCGGTTGACCAGCGGGGATTGTGACAGGAAAACATCGTCTTTTACCCCGTGAGGCGGGCTGACGTTGTAGTGCAGGCTGCCATCTCCCAGATGCCCGAAAGTTACCATGCGGCAGCCGGGAAAGGCTATCTGGAGAAGGGCGTCCGTTTCTGTGATAAACGCGGAAACGGAGGAAGTGGGCAGTGCGATGTCGTGCTTGATATTCTTGCCTTCCAGCGCCTGCGCGGCGGAAATGTTTTCCCGCAACTGCCACATGCTTTGCGACTGCGCGATGGATTGCGCCACCACCGCGTCCCGGATTACATCTTCCCCGACGGCATGTTCGAGGAAATTTTCCAGCATCTCGGCGGCGTGGCTTTCCGATTCGCTGTCTGAAAGCTCAATCAACGCATACTGCTCGAAAACAAGGGGGAAGGGAGGCGAGAGTGCCGGAAAATGCCTTAACACCAGTTCCATCGAATATTTTGAGACCAGTTCAAAGGCGGTCAGCGCCGTGCCGCAGTAGCCCTGCGCGATATTCAGCAGGTCAAGCGCCTTGTCCGGGGTGCTCATGGCTGCAATGGCGGTCAATTTGGCGCGCGGCACGGGGTAGAGTTTGAGCACAGCCGCCGTGATGATGCCCAGCGTGCCTTCCGCGCCGACGAAAAGATCGCGCAGGTTGTAGCCCGTATTGTCCTTGCGCAGTCCGCGCAGTCCGTCCCATATTTCGCCTTCGCCGGTGACCACTTCCAGGCCGAGGCACATCTCCCTGGCCGTGCCATAGCGCAAAACCGCCGTGCCGCCCGCGTTGGCAGAAAGATTGCCGCCGATGGTGCAGGTGCCGGAAGACGCCAGGGAAAGCGGAAAAAGCCGCCCGGCATCCGCCGCAGCGTCATGGACACGATCCAGGATGCAGCCGGCTTCCACGATCATCGTATTATTGGGCGCATCCACCTCCCGTATCCGGTTCAGGCGGCTTACAGACAGTACGACAGCGCGGCCCGAATCATCCGGTACGCTGCCGAGCACCAGCCCGGTATTGCCCCCCTGTGGAACCATCGGTACGCGGTAGCGGTTGCATAGCCGGACAATTGCCGCAACTTCCTCTGTTGTCGCAGGCTTCAGTACTGCCAGCGCGCGCCCGGTAAAGCGCTTGCGCCAGTCTGTCACAAAAGGGCGAATCTTCTCCTCATCAGTGAGGACATAATCAAAACCGATTGCATTTCTGCATTCATCCAGAAAAACCTGCATTGGCATAAAACCCCCTGACAGCTTGCCGCAAGGCGACAGAAAGAAAAACAGCCTTATTATGAATCAAAAAAGAGGCTGGCGCAGATTCCGGTTTGTAACGGAAAGTAAGGCGGCTGACACGAAATAATAAACAGACAGGCACCCGCTTGCGCTAAACTTAAAGGTTGAGCAAAGGACATTCCCGGATGAGCGCAACAGAAAACCCGTCACCCGCCAAAAAGTACCTGAAGAGGATGATTCCCCTGTTCCAGTACATCTACCGCCGCGTGGATGAAGAACGGATCACGCAGGTCGCAGGCAATATCACCTATACCCTGATCCTCGGCATCGTTCCGGCGGTTGCCGTTGCGCTGGCGATTTTTACCCGTTTCCCGCAGTTTGGCATGCTTCAACAAGTGCTTGAGCGCTACTTTTCACATGGCATGATCCCGCCGGGCATGGCCCAGGGCATCCTGGAAAACCTGGCACTCTTTGCCAGCAAGGCATCCCGGGTTTCCATCGTCGGTGCGCTGGCGATGCTTTTTACCACGTCCATGATGTTCAACCTGATTGAAACCACTTTCAACCGGATCTGGGGCGTGCAGGAACAGCGCCCCATCATCCGGCGGGTTCTCATGTACATCTTCATTGCGACACTGGGGCCGCTGATGCTGGGCGGCTCGCTTTACCTGTCGTCTTACCTCTACCTGGCCGGTCGCGGCGTCGTGGGCTACATTCCCTACGTCAAGGGCATCTGGCCGATGTTTTTCCTGGGCGGTATTTCGACAGTCGCTTTCACCTGCCTCTACCGCTTTGTTCCCTACCGGCAGATACTCTGGAAAGACGCCTTTTACGGGGCTGTTTTTGCCTCGGTTTCCTTTGAAATCGCCAAGCGCCTTTTTACCATCTTCGTGATGCAGTTTGCCTCGTACCAGAAGATATACGGCGCCATTGCCGTCATCCCCATGTTTCTGCTCTGGCTTTATCTCAGCTCGCTCATCATGCTGTTGGGAGCCGTTTTCGTCTCATCCCTGCCGGATTTCAGGAGCGGACGCCACAGCCGGGACATTATCCCCGGCAGCCAGTATGCCGATGCGCTCTTTATCATCCGCCGGCTTTACAGTGCGCGTGCGCAAAAAAGCAAGACCGTGAAATGGACACGCCTGCAACGCCACGCCGGCCTTTCCAGCGCTGAACTGGAAGCCATGCTGCTCACCATGCAGGAACTGGGGTGGGTCGAGCATATCCAGCGGCGGGCGCGCATCATTTTCCACCGCCGCCGGAAAGCCCTGCGGCGTGCCCTTGATGAATGGCGATGGGTGGGCAATGCCAGGAAGATCACCTTGGCAGACGTCTATACCCGGTTTGTTTTCCAGCCGGACGAGGAAGATGCGCTTTCACAGAAAATTACCCACCTGATTGAAGACAACCTGGGGGAAAGCCTTGCCGACTATTTCGACTCGCTTGAGGATGAACTGCCGGATGAAACGGCGCCTTCAACTGATTCAAAATCAGACAGGACAGAAGACAAGTGACAGTGGAAGAAAGACGGGAAAAAGAACAGGTCGGCCCTTGGACGCCCCTGAATAACAAAGTATTCAGGATGGTATGGATTGCCACGCTCTGTTCCAACATCGGCTCATGGATGCAGGAAGTCGGGGCAGGGTGGCTGATGACTTCGCTCGCCCCGGACCCGCTGATGGTGTCGCTGGTGCAGGCCGCCATCACCATTCCCTTTTTCATACTGGCGGTTCCCGCCGGGGCGTTGGCCGATATCCTGGACAGGCGGCTCTTTTTGATAGGAACCCAGATATGGATGGCCGCCAGTGCGGCTGTGCTCGGCATATTGACCCTCTCCGGGCTGACGACAGCCTGGACGCTCCTGTTGCTGACATTCTGTCTTGGCGCTGGCGCCGCCATGATGATGCCGGCCTGGGGCGCGATTGTTCCCGAACTGGTCAGGCGCGATGAACTCCAGTCCGCTATCGCGCTAAACACCATCGCCATGAATTCCGCGCGCGCCATCGGCCCGGCGCTGGCAGGCATCATCATTGCCGTAACTGGCCCTGGCGCGGTTTTCGTCCTTAATGCCGTCTCCTTTTTTGCCGTCATTTTCGCCATCAAAAAATGGCGTCGCCGCCCCAACACCAGCAGCCTGCCGCAGGAACAGCTAAGAGGCGCCATTCGTGCCGGGCTGCGCTATGCCCGCCACTCGCCGGAACTGCGGGCGGTACTGGCAAGGGGCTGTGCCTTCTTCATTTTCGCCAGCGCACCCTGGGCGCTTTTGCCCCTGATCGTGCGCCAGCAGCTTCAAAGTGGGCCGGGAACCTATGGTTTCATGCTGGCCTGCATCGGGATTGGCGCTATTTGCGGCGCGCTCCTCCTCCCGCGTATGTATGGCCGCGCCAGCCGCGATATCCTCGTGGCGGTCACTTCCTGCACCTATGCGCTTGCCATGTTGGGGCTGGCGTATGCCACCAGCGTTTTTGAAGCCGCGCCAGCCATGCTGGTAATCGGTATTTCGTGGATGACCGTTTTTTCCTCGCTGACCACCGCCGCGCAGACAGCCCTGCCGGGATGGGTCAGGGCCAGGGGGCTGGCGCTGCACTGGGTTATCTATACCAGCGGATTTGCTGTCGGCAGCGTGATATGGGGCAAAATCGCTTCCATCATCGACATCCCGACAGCCCTTGTCCTGGCTGCCATTGGCGCCTTTGTCGGCATCATTGCCGCCTGGCGATTCGAGATCGGGCAGCATGACGTGGTAGACCTTTCCCCCTCGCTGGACTGGTCAGCCCCGCTTGCCCCGGACCCGCACGCAATGGATCGCGGCCCGATTATGGTGTCTATCGAATACGAAATCGACGTGCGGCGGCAGCGCGAATTCATCCGTGCCTTAAAACAGCTTCGGCACGTCCGCCAGCGCAACGGCGCTTACATGTGGGAAGTACTGTGCGACATCAACCGCCCCGGCATCATGGTGGAAATCTTTATGGTCGAGTCATTGGTGGAACACCTTCGCCAGCGCGAACGCATGACTGTTTCCGACAAGCTGAAAAGGGACACCGTCCGCGAATTCCACATCGGTGAAGAAGACCCCAAAATCACCCGGCTTTTGGGGCTGACGCAGCAAAAGCGGGTCAGGTTACGGTAGGAACGGCTGATTTATTCGCGATACCGGCACATCAATGTCGGATGCCAGCCGCGCATAGGTAATCCCCATTGGCTTGAGAAATTCCTCGGCAAGAATTTCACCAGGGTGAATTTCATCCAGTTTTTCCGGCATATCGCCTCCTAATGATAGTCAACAATTTCAACGTCGCACACGCCGTTTTCAGTCCAGCGACAGTGCCGCGTGCAGCACGAGAAGTTTTCGCCTGGCTCACGCTCAATATTTTTGAAACGGCTGGAAGAGGAGCTGTAAAACAGCCGTTCAGTATCGTCGCAAAGAAAGGAAAGTATCATTTGACGAATAGTGTATTTCGAAAACAGATTCCGGCAAACGGAAAGCCATTTTTCTTTGAGTGGCATTCAACTCATGGAAGCATTTCTTAAATGCAAGGGCCGTGGTAGCCTCTAACGCCGCGCAAACCCGAACACCAGTTCATACGTCGCAGGCAGCATCCCGTTTTCGCCGCGCAGCGTTTCATACCGTTCCTCAGCCGCTTTCCAGGCATGCTTGCCCATCATCGCGCGCCGCCTTTCGCCGCCCACCTGGTTGGCGCCGATGCCGCGCACGCTGGTCAGGAAGGAACGGAAATCAGGGAAATAAACCGTCCGGGACTCGCATTCAACCAGGATATCCCTGAACCCGGCTTTTGCCAGTGCCGCGCCGGTTTCTTCCGCCGTGGAAAAGGCGCGTACATGGCGGTTTTCATCAATCGCCGAAAACGCAAAATCCAGTTCAGCCAGCGTACCGGGGCCCAGTGTCGCAAAAAGCAGTGTGCCGTCTTTGGAGAGAACACGATAAAGCTCGTTATAGACGTTTTGTGTTTCGCACCACTGCAAGGCCAGGCTGCTCCAGACAAAATCAAAGCATTCCCCGGCAAAAGGAAGTTGCTCCATGTCCGCGCAGATCGCATCGATATTTTTGCCGCGTGCGATGCGAAGCATTTCCAGCGAAAGATCGCACCCGGTGATGTGGCAGGCAGGCCAGAGGCGTGACAACAGGGCCGATCCGTAGCCTGTGCCGCATCCGCCGTCAAGCAGGGTGCGCGGCGGCGGCAGGTCTGGCGCAAAAACAGGCAAGAGGCCAGCCAGGCTGTCGCATACGGTATGCTGGAAACGGGCGATGCCATCGTAATCCTGGGCAGCGCGGTCAAAAGCCGCACCCACCCGGGTCTTGTCAACTGCTGGCATTCAGGAATTCCGTGATAATTTTGGCACACGCGGCCGTATCCGAAAGGAAGGGGGCGTGGGAAGCCTCTGGCAGGACTGCCAGCTGGGCTTTGCGCATGTGTTTTTTCAGCCATTCGGCGGCAGAAAGCGGCATCAGCGTATCGTACGCGCCGTGAAGCAAAAGCGCAGACTGCCTGATATCAGGCACGATGGGACGAAGATCAGTGTGTTTCAGAAGGTCAAGTCCGGCTTCCAGGGATGCGCTGGGCGCAGAGGATACGTCAGTGAGCTTTCGGGCGACTTCCCGCGCATTGACATCGTTCTGGTTGAAAATCGTGACAAAGCGGCGCAGCGCGGCAACCGGGTCAACCCGGATGCCCGAACCCAGCTTGTCGATCATGTTTAAGGCAATCCCGTTTGGCCAGTCTGTCCTTTTCATGAAATTGGGCGTTGCACCGATCAGAACCAGCCTTTCCACCCTTTCCGGGAAGCGGGTAGCCGCCAGCATTGCCAGCATCGCGCCAAGCGACCAGCCGCAGAGAATCACCCGCTCCGGCAATTCGGCCATCAGGTCGTCCAGGAGCTGGGTTGCGGAGTAATAAACCGTTGGTTTCTGCTCGGGCGTGTAGCCGGGCAGAGGGTGGATAAACAAATCATGTTTATCCGACAGGGAGGGGCGCAACTGATCCACCAGGTCGTTCCAGACATCTGGCCCCATTCCCCAGCCATGCCAGAAAACGATCGTGCTCATTGCAACCCTTTTAGCGCTTCAATCAAACCGTCAATATGCTCTGTATTATGCCCGGCAGAAAGGGAGATACGCAAGCGCGCGCTTCCCTTCGGCACCGTCGGCGGGCGAATGGCCGGCACAAAAATACCCTGTTCTGCCAGTGCCTGCGATACCGAGAGCACCTCTTCATTGCTGCCGATGATAACCGGCTGGATAGCGGTGGGAGAGGGCATCAGTTCCCAGCGGGTTTGCGACAGCCCCATGCGAAGGCGTTCAATCAGCGAAAAAAGGTGGGCGCGCAAAAGGGATCCCTGCCGGATCAGTTCAAGGCTTTTGAGAAGGGTTGCCGTAATGATCGGGCTGGAGGCGGTGGTGAAAGTATACGTCCGGGCACGCTGCAAAACCCATTCCATCACCTTGTCTGTCCCGGCGACAAAAGCGCCGGATACCCCGGCGGCCTTGCCCAGCGTTCCCACGTAAATCAGCCGGGGGACTATCGGCATGCCAAAGTGCGCCAGCGTTCCCCGTCCCTCATGCCCCAGTACGCCAAAGCCGTGGGCATCATCTGCCACCAGCCAGGCATCATGCTTTTCCGCCAGTTCCAGCAGTTCGGGCAGGGGTGCGATATCCCCGTCCATGCTGAAAACCGCATCTGTCAGGATCAGCTTGCGTTTTGCCGTGCTCTCCTTCAGGAGAGACGCCAGGTGCGCCACATCGTTATGGCGGTAACGAACATTTTCTGCACGGGAAAGCACCACCGCATCAATCAACGAGGCATGGTTCAAACGGTCTGAAAAAACCGCGTCTCCCCGGCCTACCAGTGCGGGAACCAGCCCCGTATTGGCCATATACCCCGTACTGAAAAACAGCGCACGGGAAGCACCGGCAAAATCCGCCAGCGCCTGCTCCAGCGCCTCATGCGGCTGCATATGCCCCGTTACCACATGGGAACCGCCCGAACCAACCCCCCATTTCCGGGCGGCTTCGGCAGCAGTTTCAGCCAGGGCAGGGTGGGCGGCCAGCCCAAGATAATCATTGCTGGAAAAAGTCAGCATTGCCCGCCCGTCCACCTTTGCCTCAACCGTGCAGGGAGAGGAAATCAGGCGGCGGCGGCGCAACAGGTTTTCATCTGCCAGGGCCTTCAAGCCCTGATCCGTTTCGTCAAATATCATGGCACTAGCGTATCACACGTTCATCAAGAACAGGCGGCTGGTTCTCGTAAAGCTGCGCCAGCGTGGAGGAGCGCGTGCCGTATTCCGGTGTGACAATGCAGACAGAAGACAGCGCCTTTTCCCAGTCACGCCCAATCCCCGTGCTCGGCAAATGGTCGTCCGGCGCGGGCATCGTATCCGACAGCATCTCGAAATACGCCTCCGTCGGCGCGCGCTGCCCCAAGAGGCTGGCAAAATGGGCGCGGGTGCGAACCACCTTCGGCCAGGGGTCGTTCAAAAGCGCATTGGAAAGGCCGTAAATGCCCGGAGGAAGCGGTTTGCCGTTGAGAGAGCGGCCATACCCGCAGTTGGAAAACCAGATCAGCGTATCCGTATCGCCCACCAGCAGGTTAAAACCGTTATACCGGTGCGCCTCCTTCTTGATGCTGGCAATATACTCCTCCGGCGCGAGGTCGGATTCCAGGAAATCACTTACCAGCTTGCCGCGCGTCGTCTCCCTCGGCTTCATGCACTGGGGGGCGCGGACATTCGTCACGGCGGCAAAGCGGTTGTTTGCACGGTTGCCTTCCCCGTTGCGGATACCCATCCAGGTACCGCCGCCTTCCAGGTCGCGCCCGGCATACACATCCGGAAAATTCTTCCACCAGTGAGCCGGTTCGGCCGGGCGGGCATAATATTCATCACGGTTTGCAGCGGAAATCAGCGGAACCTTTGGCACAACCTGCCAGGCAAAAACAATCAGACACATATCGGCAAACCTTTAAGACTCACTCGTTTCATCTGAAAGAGCATAAGGAAGAGGGGTTACATGAAGCGTCGGGCCATCCGGTTCACCCAGGCGAAGCGAGGCAGAACCCGATACCTCGCGCGGCACGACCACCAGGCAGTCAATGCGCTTTTCATTGCGCCTTGCCGCCCTGACAAGGATGCCGCAGGGTTCATTCGGCGCTGCGGCATCAAAAATATCCATACCGGGCGCAATTTTCGCATCCGCTGCGGGGGCTTTACCCAGAATATCCGCATAGGCCGGTATCATCCGGCGCTTTAACGAGCCACGGTACTGTGTGCGGGCAATCACCTCCTGCCCCGGATAACAGCCCTTTGTAAAACTCATGCCGTCAACCCGGTCCATATTCACCATCTGCGGCACAAAGCGGTTCTGCGTTGCCGCATACACCTGCGGCAGCCCTGCTTCAACATCGCCAAGTTCCCAGTCCTCGTCATCTGCCGCCATCAGGGAAGATGCAAAAGAAGGGGAGAGGGCGCTTGCCGCTTCAACCGGCGCGATCCACGCAAAACGGGCGCCGCCAAACGCATCCGGCAGACGGATGACCGTACCGGAGGGGGTTTCCATTTTGCCGTAAACCGCTCCCGGCATGTCTCCCAGGGAAGGCGCGATCACCCCGGCAGCCTTTTTGCCGGCGAATCCCGTTACCGCAAACGCCTCGCTGACATCCGCCATCTTCACCTTCGAGCGCAGGATATAGATTTGCAGACGTTTGAGCAGCGCGGGCAAAATCTCGCGCGGCATCATCAGCCAGAGATCGCCTGCGGACTTCCAGGCCAGCATCGCTGCCAGAAGGCGGCCTTCAGGCGTACAGTACCCGGCAAGCCGTGCCGCATCCGTTTTCAGGCCGGTGATGTCATGGCTGAATTGCCCATGAACAAAAGCAACCGCATCCTCGCCGGATACCTGCACCAGGCCGTACCGGGCAAGCGGGGCCATGAAGCCCGATTCCAAATCCTCGATAGAGCGCATTTCACTCCTTCAAAACAGCAAAGAAAAAACAGCAGGAATAAATGGGGTTTTCATGCGAAAATAGGCACTTTTCTCCTTGCATAAAATTGACGGAAAAACCCTCGCCAACCCAAAAATATTCCCCATTATAAAGAGGATATCCATTTCTTGCCGAACCCCTCCCGAATGACTATTTTCAAAAGAATCAGCCTGCTTGTTGTTCTTCTTCTCGTACTGGTCGGGGCGGGCTTTGCATGGTGGGCCAATACGGCCATTTCCCCCTCAAAAGAACCCATTCCCTTCGACATCAGGCCGGGCGGGCTTGGCAGCGTAGTGGAACAGTTAAATACCCAAGGCATTACCGTCAACGGCAGCTTTTTTACCCTCCTGGTGCGACTTTCGGGCAATGCGGCAAAACTCAAGGCGGGCTGCTACGAACTCAAGCCGGGCGAAACCCCGGCAGACCTGATGCAGCGCCTTGCCAAAGGGCTGGTTTCCTACGAATCCATCACCATCGTCGAAGGGTGGACATTCAAACAGATGCGCGAAGCCATCGCAGCCCATCCCAAGCTGAAGCACGACACGGGCGCTTTTTCCGAACAGGCGTTACTGGGGCAGCTCAAAATCACCGAAGGCACAGCCGAGGGGCTTTTTTTCCCGGATACCTATCTCTTCATGAGAGGCTCAAGCGACATGCAGATATACCGCCAGGCGCACGAGCAGCTCATGAAGCGCCTGAACGTCTACTGGGACAAACGCGATGCCACCCTGCCGTACAAGACACCGTATGAAGCCCTTGTCATGGCCTCCATCGTCGAAAAAGAAACCGGGCATCCCGAAGACCGTGCCCAAATCGCCGGCGTCTTTACCAACCGCCTGAAAACCGGCATGAAACTCCAGACCGACCCGACCGTCATTTACGGCATGGGCGACAAATACAAGGGGGTGATCTACCGTTCCAGCCTGGCGACAGATACCCCGTATAATACCTACACCCGCTTTGGCCTGCCGCCCACCCCCATTGCCCTGGTAGGGGATGCCGCGCTTTACGCCACCTTCAATCCGGCAAAAACCGATGCCATTTACTTTGTTTCCAAAGCAGATGGCACAGGCAAAAGCGAATTTTCCACCAACCTGGCCGACCATAACAAGGCGGTCGAAAAATACCTGCGAAACAAATGACAACAGCGAACAACACCGGGAAAAGAGGCAAGTTCATCACCTTTGAAGGCATCGACGGTGCGGGAAAATCCACGAATATTGAATTTGTCACCCACCTTCTGCGAAACGGGCAAAAATCGGGTGAAAAAAGAGAAGTCGTTGTAACGCGCGAACCGGGGGGAACCGGATTGGGAGAAAAATTACGGGCGCTTCTCCTGCACGAAAAAATGAACCTGGAGACAGAAGCGCTCCTCATGTTTGCCGCCCGGCGCGAGCATATCGAAAAAGTCATTGAACCCGCCCTGGAACGCGGTGCCTGGGTCATATCCGACCGTTTCACCGACGCCAGCTTTGCCTACCAGGGCGGCGGGCGCGGGATGTCGCACGATAAGCTGCGCCAGCTTGAAGCCTGGGTTCACCCCCACCTGCAACCGGATCTCACCTTCCTTTTCGACGTGCCCCCGGAAGTTGCCAGGGCGCGCCTCGAAGCCGCGCGCGTGCGGGACAAATTCGAAAACGAAAAAGCCGCCTTTTTCGAGCGCGTCAGGGCAGAATACCTGCGCCGCGCGGCAGAATTCCCGGCCCGTTTCAGCGTCATCGACAGTACCCAAAGCATCCCGGCCATCCAGGCGATATTGCAGAATATCCTGCAGATGCTGCCCTGATCTTTTGGGGACTTCCCCTTCATGTGATCCCGCCACTCCGGCGGGATATCGTTTTCCTGTGTCAACAGGCGCAGCCACAAAAAAACATCGCCACCCCCGTTATTTTTGACCCTATCCGCTTGAGTTGGTGATAATATGAAATGAATTTCATATTTGTGATCAAAATGGATGAAAAGCAGCACAGGTTTGTAGGTTTGTCAGGCTGAGAGCGGGGCTTTGAGGCCGTTTCAGAAGCTGTCCGTGATCTTGTATATCAACCCGAAAATGAAGTGGAGATGATAATAATGAAAAAAATGACCGTAACCTTGCAGGAAGACGGCACCGTCAAACTAACCGGAAAGGATGCAGACAAGCGGATCATCAATTATCTGAAAGCGCAGCTTGAAGGCTGGAACCCGACAGTCAGCGGCAAATGGATATCCCCCAATATCTTTGAGTGCGACCAGGTTTGGAAAGAAAGCGATGTCAAGGCCAATCCGGATTACGTCTTCGTGTACGGCGACAACGATGAGCACAAGGGCGAAGACGGTCAGGCCGTTATCCGGTATGCCAAAAACGGTCTCGCCATCCGGACGAAAAAAGCCCCCGGCTACGAGGAAAAGGACTACTACACCGATGGCGAATACAAGGAAAATGTCCGCAAGCTTGATGCTGATTTTGCCGCTGTCAAGAAAGCGATTGAAGGCGGCGCAAAAGTCGTCATCAGCGCCAACGGCTACGGAAACGGCCTTTCCCGCATGCCTTCCAAATGCCCCAGAACCTACGGCTACCTGGAGCAAAAGCTGGAATCGCTGATT